>NZ_JAVIWI010000002.1 GCF_034314085.1 Undibacterium sp. 5I1 | reverse complement strand
CAGGGATTATGATCCGAGCACCGGACGGTATGTCGAGAGTGATCCGATTGGATTGAACGGCGGAATTAATACTTATGGCTATGTTGATGGAGATCCATTAAGTAGCATTGATCCATATGGCTTGACGGGTATTCGTATTCCGATTCCAGTGCCCCTTCCTATTCCTCAGCCCAATACTGCGCCTTCTAAGCCTGGAGGGAGTGACTCTGATTTTGATGATGGATCTAGAAGTCGAGATCCTGATGAAGCAAGGAGTAGGGATAGCAGTGAAAAATCACGCGACTACAAGAATTACAAGGACATATGTAACCAGCCGACACCACCTGGCTTAGATAAGTGCGAAGAAGCAAAATGGAAAAAAAATAAAGCACAGCAATGTATGGGCGCCAGAGATAACTATACAAATAAATGGTTTGGCGGAAAAAATGATTCAGGTCATGCACAGCAAACAACTGAGCTACAAAAATCAATCCAAAATTTGGACCGTGACATACAAAGATATTGCAAATGCCCATGAAAAATCTAGATGAAGTTTTGAAAGCAGTCGGATCTACGGCAGAATTTCTCTTCCAAGGTGCATCTAATGTTCATCAAAGAGGATGTTTCGGCGATACTCCTTTGCACATAGTTTGCTCATGGGGAGATGTAGAAGCAGTTGATACTTTAATTTTGGCTGGTGCTGATGTGAACGCACGTGGTGAGCAAGGACAGACGTCACTTTTTTCGGCAGTAATGGGAAGATCTATAGAGGTTGTGAGGAAACTCATTGATGCTGATGTAGACCTGACAATAGAGGATGAGGACGGCAACACCGCACTGCAATTTGCACAAATGTTAGACGAACCAGACAAACCAATTCCTGTTGATTTGATCGAATTATTACGGAATAGCAAGCGTAGCCCGGGCTAAAGTAGGATGGCGCAAAGCGAAGCGAAGCCTAACATTTCAACCCGGTAAGGCGCAATCTTCGCGTAAGGCGACAATGCGAAGCAATTGCGCCGTATGGAATGCGTCATATTCCAGCGACGCCAAATGACAGACGTAAAGGTTTACCTCGAATTCAGCATTTAAAATTACGCTCTCTTTTATAAAATAAAAAAGCCACTCCCTCCGGTAACCCGGATGCGAGTGGCTTCTATTTTTAGCGGCTAAAAAAGAGGTTTATTTTTTTTCTTTAGCTGCCAGCTTCGATGAGCTCAATATCTTTTTTTAGCAGAGTATTGATCAAGGCATTCAAAGAAGTCCCCTTGGCTTGTGCACGTTCAGCCAGGTAGTCGAGCACATCTGATTCCAGATGCACCGGTGGGATTAACTTCAAATTGGGGCGGTAGAACTTGCCACGTTCAGCGCCCGAGAAATCGTATTCTTCTTTCATGATATTTCCTCCAAAATTTAAGCTTCGTAATACTGCTGCGCTTCCCGTTTGGTGGGGCGTCTGGCAGAAATAAGTCGAACTAACACATGCTGCTCATCAATAGGTGAATAGGTATGCACCACCAAGAGCAGTGTACCGCCATTTGCCTGCCCCAAAGTGACCCAGCGCTCCTCGGACTCGCTGTGCTCATCATCAAAGCGCGTCATGTTCAGAGGATCGTTAAATACCGCCATCGCCTCTTCAAAGCGTACTGCATGTTTGCGTAGATTGGATGCTGCCTTGCTGTCATCCCAATCAAATTCATAAGTCGTCTTTTGCATCATCAGCGTGTCGCCTGGGCTAGTACGGTATCTAGCATTTGCGAGACAAAGCGCTGTTGCGCTTTTGGCAGTTGCGCAATGGCTTCAATTTGCTGCTGCCATTTCGGTGCCGGGCCGCGCTTGCCGCTGCCTGGTGTGGCTTCATTGCGGTTAAGCAAGCCGTCCACGGGTATTTTAAAGATGGTGGCCAGTGTCGGCAGCATCGATGCCGGTATGCGCAAACGAGCCCCTTCGTAATGGGCGAGTGTTTGTTGTGCAACACCCAATAATGTCGCTAATTCCTGCTGTGTTAGGTCGCGTTCCTTGCGCAATTGCGCGACACGCTTACCCAGTGCCACAAAAAATTCTTTATCACCCAAAGCCATACATTCGACCCAATCAAGCTGTTTAGGCTTCATAGCATACCCCCTGTTTTTTAAAATAGAGTTGACATTACTCCATATTAGAGTAATTATCAATGTTGGTTATTTTTATTTTTACCCCCTTGACAGGTTTTTAGCACAAAGGCGATTTATGGCACGCATTCCAGAAACAGAGATAGAGCGGCTAAAAAATGAGGTCTCGGTAGAACGTCTGGTCGAGTCCGCAGGCATCACGCTCAAGAAGTCCGGCAAAGACAAGATCGGCCTATGCCCGTTCCATGACGATGCCACTGCCTCGCTGGTGGTCACGCCTGCCAAGAACCTGTGGCACTGCTTTGGCTGCGGTGCCGCTGGCGACCCGATTGCCTGGGTCATGCAACTGCGCGGTATCAGTTTTAGGCATGCGGTGGAACTGCTGCATGATGATCCTGCTTTAGCTGCTCAGCTTGGGAATGCATCCTCGGCAAAATCCACCAACAGCCGCAGCAGCGTGCGTAGCTTGCCCGCACCGGTCGCCTTCGATGCCGACGACTGCGCACTGCTGAATCAAACCGTGGGCTACTACCATGAGACCTTAAAGCAGTCACCCGAAGCGCTGGCCTACCTGCAAGCACGCGGCTTAAGCCATCCCGATTTGATTGCGTATTTCCAGCTCGGCTACGCCAACCGCAGCCTGGGCTTACGCCTGCCCGCCAAGACCCGCGTCGCCGGTGCCGAGATCCGCACCCGGCTAGAAAACTTGGGCATCTACCGTGAAAGCGGCCACGAACATTTCAACGGTTCGCTCGTGGTGCCGATCCTCGATGTAGCGGGCAAGGTCACAGAAATGTACGGTCGCAAGATCCGCGACGACCTGCGCAAAGGCACGCCCGCGCATTTATATTTGCCCGGGGCGCATCGCGGCGTATTCAATGTTCAAGCACTGGTAGCAAGTAAAGAAATCATCCTGTGCGAAGCCCTGATCGACGCCATGACTTTCTGGTGTGCCGGTTACCGCAACGTCACCGCCAGCTACGGCACCGAAGGTTTTACGGATGAGCATCTGGCCGCGTTTAAAGAAAATAATATCGAACGCATCTTGATTGCCTACGACCGTGATGAAGCGGGTGAGCGTGCCAGTGCCAAGCTGGCCGAACGCTTAATGGCAGAAGGCATCGCCTGCTACCGCATCCACTTCCCCAAAGGCATGGACGCCAATGACTACGCTTTAAAAGTGCAGCCAGCGGCTAAAAGTTTAGGTGTCTTAATCCGTCAGGCGGCGTGGCTCGGTAATGGTGTTGCACCGGAGCGTAAGACATCGCCAGTGCTGGACGTGGCGACGGAATCGATCATTGCGCCAACGGACAGCGCAGCACCTGCACCGCTTATTTCTTTCGCTGCTGAACCAGTGCTTACGCCGCCAGCCACAGCCTTGCCCGCAGCGGCCTTGCCACCAGCCCCCAGTGCCAATCTGGAAGCCGACGTACGCGACAATGAAATCATCCTCGCCTTTGCAGAGCGGCGTTACCGCGTGCGCGGCCTGGCCAAGAATCTGGCGTATGACCTGCTTAAAATTAATCTCTTAGCCTCCATCGGCGACGCCTTCCACGTCGACACCTTAGACCTGTACAACGCTAGAGCCCGGCACAGCTACATCACGCAAGCGGCGATAGAATTACGCGTGCCGGAGAGCACCCTCAAGACTGACCTCGGGCGTGTACTGCTCGCCCTAGAAAACCTGCAAGAGCAGCAGATACAGGCCGCCTTAACGCCCAAAGTACCAGAGGCAGTGACGATGGATGCCGCCGAACGGGAAGCTGCCTTAGCTTTATTGCGCGCCCCGGATTTAGTGGCGCGCCTGTTAGCGGACTATGCCACCTGCGGTTTAATCGGCGAAGAAACCAACAAGCTAGTCGGTTATTTAGCCTGCATCTCGCGCAAGCTAGAGCGTCCGCTGGGCGTGGTGATTCAATCGTCTTCCGCCGCAGGCAAGACCAGCCTGATGGATACGGTCTTAGCCTTCGTCCCCAAGGAAGACAAAATCAAATACAGCGCCATGACCGGGCAGAGTTTGTTTTACATGGGCGAGACCAATCTCAAGCACAAGGTCTTGGCCATCGTCGAGGAAGAGGGCGCCAGCCGTGCCAGCTACGCCTTAAAGCTGTTGCAGTCGGAAGGCGAACTCACCATGGCCAGTACCGGCAAAGACCCGGTGACAGGTAACCTGGTGACGCAACCGTACCGGGTAGAAGGCCCGGTCGCCTTGCTGCTCACTACCACGGCACGTGATCTTGATGAAGAACTGCTCAACCGCTGTTTAGTCCTGGCGGTCGATGAAAGCCGCGACCAGACCCGCGCCATTCACCAGATCCAGCGACAAAAGCGCACGCTGGACGGTATGCTCGCCAAAAGGGAGAAAGAAGAGCTGATCACTTTGCAGCAAAACGCCCAGCGCCTACTCATGCCGCTAGAAGTCCTCAATCCCTACGCGCAATTCTTAAGCTTCCCAGACCAGAGCACACGCCTACGGCGTGATCATGAAAAGTACCTCACCTTAATCGACACCATCGCCTTCCTGCACCAACACCAGCGCGAGATCAAGACATCGACACGCAACGACCGGGAAGTGCGTTACATCGACGTCGCCATCAGTGACATTGCGCTGGCCAACCAGATCGCGCATGAAGTGCTGGGCAGAAGCCTGGATGAATTGCCGCCGCAGACCAGGCGTTTACTTAAATTGATCCACCAGTACGTCAGCGCCGAATGTGAAAATAAAAGTCTGGCGCGTGCCGATCTGCGCTTCTCGCGCAAGGCAGCGCGGGACGCCACCGGCCTGTCGGATACGCAATTGCGCCTGCACCTAGAGCGTCTGGTGCAGATGGAATATCTACTGGTACATCGCGGCCAGCGGGGGCAAAGCTTCGAGTATGAATTGCTGTATGACGGCGCGGGCAGTGATGCGCAAGCCTTTGTGCCGGGCTTGATCGACCTGGCCAGTTTGGAGTTGGCGATTAGTGCAAACACAGCAGCAAGCACTGCACCTACGATGAATAGTTCGCGGGGTAAAACAAGCGAGTTCGCGCCCCCATCGCGGGGCCAACGCGCCCCGGATGCGGGCAGTTCGCGCAGTGCAAAATCGGCACAAGAGCCAACAGCCATGCGGGTGAGCGAAGAAGTGATCGATGCTGAAGAAAAAATACACGCCCTACAGCCTAACGGCAAAGTCTTGTCGTACCAGCAGCCCGCACCATTTCCCTTAGCTGCCAGTGCAGCCTTAGCAGGCTAAGGCGATGGCACAAAAGGGCGAACGCGGCATCCGCCAGAAACAGCGCGCACTACGCAAAAAACCAAGCTCGCCAGCACGTCCCCACGTACCCGATCCGGCTAGCGCCAATCACTTGCGCGCTTACCAAAACGCCTTCCTCGAATGGACGCTGGTCACCGGCCTGTCAGAGCAAACCGCCAAAATTCGCAAGCAAGCCTTGGATGGTTTTATCCTCTGGTGTGATGAGCGCAGCCTGCAGCAGCCGCAAGACATCACCCGGCCTATCCTGCAACGCTACCAAAGCCATCTGTACCACTACCGCAAGAGCAACGGCCAGCCCTTATCCTTCAACACCCAGGCCACCCGTCTGCATCCGCTGGTCGCCTTCTTCAAATGGTTAGCCAGGGACAATCACATTCTGCACAATCCGGCGTCTGACCTGGTGCTACCCAAGCCGCCGCGCCAGTTGCCCAAACACCTCATGAGCGTGGCCGAGATTGAAACCATCCTCAACCAGGCCGACATCGCAACGCCTTCCGGCATCCGCAACCGGGCGATACTCGAAACCCTGTACAGCAGCGGCGTACGCCGTGCTGAACTCATGCATTTAAGTCTGTATGACATCGACACCGAGCGCGGCACGCTGATGGTAAGACTAGGCAAAGGACGCAAAGACCGCCTCATTCCAATAGGTGCACGCGCCTGTGCCTGGGTCACGCGTTACGTACAGGAAGTGCGGCCACAATTCGCGCCAGCCCAAGAGCAACAGCACCTGTTCATCACCGACTACGGCGAAGCCTTTGAAAAGAACCGCCTCTCCGACATGGTCAAGCTGCACATGAAATACGCCGGATTTGCCAGCGGCGGCTGTCACGCCTTCCGGCACGCGATGGCGACCCACATGCTGGAGAACGGTGCCGACATCCGCTACATCCAGGCCATCCTCGGGCATGCCGAACTCTCGACGACGCAGATTTATACGCACGTCGCGATTGGCAAATTGAAAGCCGTGCATGCCTTGACCCATCCGGCGCGATTGCAGCGGGCACCAAGCGATCAAGGCAAGGTGGCCGAGGATCAGATGGACGACGATGCGCAAACGCTGCTGGAGGCGATCGGGGTGGACGATGAGGAAGCGGAAGATTAGACGAGTAAGAAGCCGTTAATCCGCCTGTCACAGTCCTTGCCAGCCGTGCCAACGAATAGCCACGGGCGCACGTGCAAGCACTGCGCCAGGCTAGCGCTAATCCATCTGCAAACGGTGCAGCTCCGGCACACAAACAACCTGGTCAGTGAAGACGAAGGCGCGCTCATGCCTCGCTTGCACCCGCGCTGCGCCGGCAGTCAGTGAAGTGCTACGCAAGGTCAAAGGCACAGCCATTCCGGGGTAAATGCCTGTGGCATTCAACATAACGCGGCATTACGCAAAATCGCCCCAGTCGTTACGCTGCGCTTCACTTGGTGTGACGACTTCGCGTAATGAGGCGTTATTTCTTACGCCCCTGCATGTCTGCCAAGCTATAGGTGTGCGCTTCGATGCGCAAGGAATTAGTCAGGGTTATTGGTGCGTGCTCATTCTTCGCTTGCTGCTGTGCTTCGCCAGTAGTCAGGTGGCACGCAAGAGCAAACGCACAGCCACGACAAAAAAACCATCGTCGCCGTGCTCACATCTCAGCTAGTGTGCTCGCGTTCCGCCAGCACAATGCAACGACAGCTTAAAGACTGGCCAGGGTTACGGTGCGCGTTCGTCCCTCACTTGCCGCCGCGCTTCGCCGGTAGTTGGTGGGGTAAAACGGCACGCTCAAAAGCCACGTCAACACCAACCCCGGCCAGCAGCGAAAGAAAAAATCTCTTGCTATCGTGCGTGCGCGCAAGCCAAAATACGCGTCTGGGAAAAATTTGCTGTCAAACAGGGGAAACCGTCTTCGTACATTGCGCGCAAAGCCTTGCTGCATATAGGGAAAGTAGCTGTGTCTACGACGAAACTGCGTCAGGGCAAACCTATTACAACTACTTTAGGGATTATGATCCGGCCACGGGACGCTACGTGGAATCTGATCCGATTGGGCTCAGAGGCGGCATAAACACTTACACCTATGTCGGAGGCAATCCACTTCAGTCTAGTGATTCATTTGGCCTAATTCTGCTGGTCTACGGCGATATGAATGGAGCATATCAACAAGCCAGGGATTACCTGGATAAAATTCCCGAAATGAAGGAAATATTTGATAGATTGGAGCGATCGCGAGAAGTGTATTCCATCATCATCAATAGTGAGCACGATGATAGATTTATAGAGGAAAATAATTTTATAAGGTGGGATCCTACTAGTGCATTATGTCTTCGCGATAGAGATGGGAGGCCAAATGGAGGTTCTCAAACTCCAGCGTTAGGATTGGGGCATGAGGCTGGGCATGCAGATGGAGCTCCACGCGGAGCGCCCCGTCTTCCAAGAATTCCTTACTACGGCAACGCGGAAGAACAACGCGTGATCGAGGGGGTTGAAAGTATCGCCGCAAAAATTTTAGGAGAAAGTATCCGAAATAATCACGGTGGGAAAGCAAAAAGAGTCACATCGCCCACGATGAGACCTAAAGATTGTGAGTGCAAAAAATAAATATTTATCACAATTAAATTACCGTTTTGTAATTTCGTTTGTAATAAATATTTCGCGAATTCAAGTTTCTATTTTAGATTGCGATTTCTCATGAAAAAATCATATTCCTTTTTATTGAGTTCTATTTTTTTATTGTCCATTTCAAGCCCAAGTTTTAGCAAGGTAGAACTAATACAGGAAGCACAAGTTAAACAGAATAAGCTGACGTCTTACATTCGCGAGCATCGCGTGAAATCTGTTGAAATCATCTGGATAAATCCAACTACAGAATTTCGTCAAACTGTTTCACCAATGGATATAGAAAAATTATTTGACAGAAAATTGATTATTAGACGGCTCTGGGGTGACGCTCTTGAAAAAAGTTTATTGGCAGCGATTAAATCAACAACATTTTTTAAACCTGATGATAAATTTGAAATCGATATACGCTGGGGTGTAAAATTTTTCGACGAAAAAAGTGACGTACCAATTGCATCAATATTTGTTGATGGAAGCGGGGAGCTAGGTATGATAGACGGTACTCCGGTTGCAATGCGAGGAGATTTTTATCAATGGTTGGATAGAAATTTTTCGAAAACTTTCAAGATGGGAAATTAGAAAATCAGTCAAAGGGGTCACCCATTAGCCCCCCAGTAACTCGGTAAGGCGCAATCTTTTTGTAACTCGGTAAGGCGTAATCTTCGCGTAGGGCGACAATGCGAAGCAATTGCGCCGTATGGAATGTGTCATATTCCAGCGATGCCAAATGACAGGCGTAAATGATTACCTCGAACTCAACGTTTAAAATTACTCTTCTTTTATAAAATAAAAAAGCCACTCCCTCCGGTAACCCGGATGCGGGTGGCTTCTATTTTTAGCGGCTAAAAAAGGAGGCTTATTTTTTTGCTTTAGACGCTTTAGGTTTGCCCGGCTTCTCGTCCTGCTCCACAAAACCAATCGGACGTTTCTTCACCGGTTCCGGTTCCGGCGGGGTCATCAATTCGCGGATCGCCTCAAACACCTGCTTGAGTTGCACGCGGGTATTGTGCTCAAAGGGGCGTTGGTGCACTTCAAACTCGAAAAGCGGTGATGTTACGATGCGGCCTCAATTTTACTGATCGCCCCGATGCCCAACAAACACAACGACGATCGCCGTCATCATATACCTAAGATGTCGTTCAAGGTTCAGAATTGGCCGGAATATGAAGCAGGATTACGGCGGCGCGGTAGCCTGACGTTGTGGATTGAAGACGCAGCATTAGATCAGTGGCAAAGCGTAGGGCCAAATGGTCAGGCTCGCTATCGGGATAGCGCCATTGAGACGAGTCTGATGCTGCGCTCCGCCTTCAAAATGGCCCTGCGACAAACCGAAGGGTTAATGGCTTCCGTGCTGACACTGATGAACCTGACAATCACGGCACCGGATCACACCACGGTCAGCAGACGGGCGGTCGGACTGACGGTAACGAAGTCACCATCCGCACCAAAGGGGCCACTCCATGTGCTCATCGACAGCACAGGTTTGCAGGTCTTTGGGGCAGGACAATGGCTGGAAGAAAAACATGGCGCGAAGTCGCGCCGTAGCTGGCGCAAACTACATCTGGCCGTCGATGTCGATGCAGGCATGATTGTCGCGCAGATCCTCACCGATCAGCATACGGATGACCCATCTCAAGTGGGGCCACTACTGGATCAGGTCGACGAACAAATCGACAAAGTCACTGCCGATGGTGCCTATGATGGCGCGCCCACTTATCAAACGATCGCGCAATATGGTGACGATATTGCGGTGGTTATCCCACCCCGTAAAACCGCCGTTCCTGGTACTCAATCGCGTTCGCCAAGTCAGCGTAATCGCCATCTTGACATGATCAATACAGAGGGTCGGTTGGCTTGGCAAGAAGCCACTGGTTATGGACAGCGTGCTTTGGTCGAAACGACCATGGGACGCTATAAATCGATCATCGGTCCTCGACTGCGTGCGCGCAGATTCGAAGCGCAAAAAACCGAGGCCGCCGTCGGTGTTGCTGTGTTAAATCGCATGCTCGCTGCTGGACGCCCAAACTCCGTCCGTAGTCAGAAAGTTCCTGCATAAATGATCGGGGTTGGGGTACTTTTTACTTCAACTTTTAAGTGCACCAACGCCGATTTCCACCTGTTCCTGGCTCCAGTCAAACTGGCAGGCATCGGCTGGCAGAAACACCAACGGAATAAACGCTTCGGTGATTTTTGGACCATGTGCGCTGGATTTCCACTGTTTTACAAATCGTTGAATGCTGTCGTAGGCCCCGCCGTAACCTAGTTCCTGTAGCCCCTCAAATAGCCGTTGCGCTGTTCGGCGCCGTGATCGGGGTAGTTTGGATTCTTCTTCTAACCAGGAGGTTAGCTGGTCTTTATATTCATCGAGGCGGGGTGAAACCGTTAGCAGCCGCTGATATTTAGGCTGTTCGACGGTATTGAGATGTTTGCGTACGGTCGGCCGGGAGAGTCCCATTTCTCTCGCAATGGCAGAAATCGATTGTTTCTGTACTGAATGACGTCTTCTTATTTCGTAAATGATGTCCATATAAATCACTCCAGATACCCCCGGCTAAAACACCGGATGGTGACACACTAGGGTGGAAACTTTTGGACGCTGTTTCCACCCCTAATCTGGTAAGTATTGCACGCTGTTTGACAGATAAGCGATTGATCGCACTTCACGATCTGCACTTTCTGAGCGAAGTAACTGCGTCATAAACTGCTCAGCGACAAACAGCGTCGTAAATTTTCCAGTTGTCAGCGCGGGGCGCTTCCAGACAGATTCACAGAAGCCGTTGCGGCCATTGGATCGGCGAAAATTTCCTGGACGCTGAATTTCAATTGAAGTGGAAAATTCTCTGTGCTGTTTAACAAATATTGAACTTGGTTTTAGGTAAGAGCGCTGTACTTTAGAAGTAAATTTGTTACTAGTCTGCGATGGATGAAGGTTACAGTTTTACTTCCAAAAATGTCCTAACATTTACTTCGGAGCGCTATTGGAATCTTTAGTTCCGAGTGCTGCTTCAGCTATTTGAAATGTAAAAGAATCTAATTATAGAAGTGAGGTTAATTACTATTATAATTAACCTCATTATTTTAATGTACTAACTAAGGTAACATACAGACTAGTGTTGTCCGAGGGGTGTTTTTCGGTATACTTTTTTAATGTTGTCGTTATTATAATTAACAAATAAAACAAAGACTTAACGAGAGAAAAATCTGTATGGCACGTCCAATCAAGAAAAAAACAGAACCAGGACTAGAAGCAACTCTTGTACTCGAACGCGTCGGACGACATCACTTGGCTTTTTTGAAAGGCTACTTAGAAGGTCTTGATCTTGGAAAAATTGCGAAGCAATACTTAGAAAATTTTTCAGAAGATGATCACAGTATCGATCTGCGAGTTGCACGATCGACCCTCGACTGGATTCGAGCAGAATTGAAATTGGTGGCAAAACGGTTTGGTAAATCATCAATGGCTCGCGTCATTATGATTAATCCCGAGCAGCTAGTCACCGTCGCGGCCAAAATACCGACGTTAGAACAATTTCGAGAAGAAAGAGATCCTTATGAAATGTATTCGGAGTCAGATTTAATCGAATTATTTCAAGAAGCCTACTCAGATACCGATACAAATTCAAAGGCTCAAAGGAACATCCGACTTCGGCAACGCCAGTCAGATGCTTTGCTTTGGCTTCACGATATGGCGGTTACCGACCCAAATAGGATGGATAACGTGGCGTCTTGGTTAAAAGCAAACGTTGCCAAAAAACTGATACGAGCCGGCGTTAACACTCTTGAAGAACTTGTCGAAGCCATTAATATCAATGGCTATCGTTGGTATTCCGCAGTTCCAGGGTTAGGCGAAATTACAGCTCGATCTATCGTCAAATGGCTTACGCTCAATGAGGCCGCCCTCACCTGTTCTTTCTCGCGCTATTCCCTTACTAAGCGAAGCGAGCTTAATATTGTCGAGTTGAAGAAGGAACGTCCAAAAATATTTGGTATCGTTCCCATCGAGTATTTCAAGCCAAGGCAAGATCTCGATGGATCAACCGGACATAACCGCGGCGAGAGAAATAAATCTGGCGCAGAGAATGATTTTGAGGCTATACAGGTTTGGCTAAGTACCTTTGAAAAAGACTCCAATACGTATTTATCGTATCGCAACCAGGTTGAACGGTTCTTACTATGGTCCATCCTTGAGCTTGGAAAACCTCTTTCCTCCTTAGATACAAAGGACTGTATTGCTTATCGCGACTTCCTCTGGGATCTTGGACGCATGTATCCAGAGACATGGAATACGGTATATAGAATTCCAGAATCAAGCTGGCTTGGCAAACGTAACACTGAAAGATGGTCTTTGAACTGGCGCCCGTTTGAAGAATTGAAATCACCAAAACCGCCCAAAGAAATACCACCTTTGTTGCGGAAACAATGGCAAATTGAGCACACAAGTCGCAATGGTGTCCTCAAGCTGAGCTCACAACGTCTAGCGGTAATTATTTGTTCCAGTATGTGTGCCTGGCTTACTAAACGACATTATTTAGATTCGAATCCATGGGACGGAATTAAACCCCGAATGGCTCAACAGCCTGAGATTGCAGTGCATCACAGTCTTACCCAAACTCAGTGGGCTTTTATTTTGCAGTATCTCGAACATATGGAACCAAGTAGCTCAAAGGAAAGACTTAAGTTTATTTTGGTGTTGGGCTATATGACTGGTATTCGCTTATCAGAGATGGCTAACGCCTCCAAAGGGGATTTGGAATATCGGATAGGCAGTACAGATGACTCGTCAGGTTGGATTCTAAATGTAGTTGGGAAAGGCAAGCGACCGCGTGCTGTCCCCTTCCCTTCTGTCTGCATGAATCAATTGATTCAGTACTTCGCTCATCGGGGATATGGTGGTCTTGACGCGGTGCCTGAAGAGGTTCCATTAATTGACTTCCTGATGGACTCTTCACCACATCTCAACAAACTCAACGCAGTCGATGATAAGCGCAAAACAAATGGGGTAATGGCCAAGAGTCAAATTTATCGATCACTTGTTAAATTTTTCAAAAGCGTTGCAAAAGAATTTGCAAAAATATCACCTGAAGGTGCAAAACACCTGACGATGGCTAGTACACACTGGCTCAGGCATACATCCGCTACACATGCTATTGCAAGCGGTGTTCCAATTGAAATCATTAAGTTGAATTTCGGACATCAGTCCATTGCCACAACCGGCATATACATTACTCCTGAAATGGAGCGTCGAGTAAAGGCGATGGAAGAATTTGGTAAGGCTGTTTCAACGAGAAAACGAAATATATGAATTGGGATGCCCTGCTCTATTTTATGGTGTTAGAGCAGGACATTACTAAGTGATTTAGTCCTAATCATTGCGGAAAAGACTATAAGTTGTTCGAGAGTGTTTCCTTGACTAACTCATTAATTTTCGAGGTAAGTGCCTCAAATTTAATTTTGTCTTTGATTTCAGTAACCTCCAAAACGAATTTGCCCTTATCCTCAAATTTTTTCAATGTAGAGGCACCATGGTCGTATTTCATAGGAATCGAAACTGACCTGACTCTTGTCCCCTTCCCTTTGCTCAAAGCGACCCTGCGATGGTCGACATCCCTAGAACTTAGATCATTCCTATCGATCTCTAGGATCAATTGTTCAGTTTTCTCATCATCAGCAGCAGAACAGAACTTCCTGATAGCATCGAGCATTCGCAAGTTATGAAGTTTCGGTCGATCAGTTAATATTCGTGTAATGGCCAGTGGCAATTCACTCAAACTTAATGTTCTCGAAAAAACAGTTTCATCCATGTTCAATGATTCTGAAATTTCCCTCTGGCTAGAAAAAACACCCTTCTCTAACAATAATTTCCAAGCTGATGCATCGTCCAATGGTGTTTGATCTTCACGTTCCTTATTCGCCCGTCTCGATTGTAGATAAAGTTCTTTATCCGATTCTGGTGGGTTTCTAATCTCGACACGCAGCGTTGCTTTATTTGAAAGTAAGCTCGCTTTGAGTCGTCTATGCCCATCGATTAGATTAACCTTTTTAGACTCATCTAAATACCCTAACGCAGCAGTGTCTTGACGGATGGCAATAGAAATTGCCAATTCATCTAAGCCAGATTCTGAGACAAATCGTCTTGCATTAAAAGGGTTTACCTTGATTTCGTTAATAGGAACATCGTAGGACTGACCAACTTGATAAACATACTTATCAACGGTTTGAGCCGGTTCAAGTTTTGAAGGAATGGTATTCAGAGACTCTACAACCTTCGTCAAATTATTCATTTCCTCGCGTGTTGGCTTTGAAAAAGGTTTCATAAGCTCTCTCCAAATCGTTTTATTTCCGAGTACAAATTTTTAATTTCTAATGTAGCCTTTTTATCGCCGTACTTACCCGTCATCTCATGCATTGCCATCCCTGCCCTCCTCGAATTTTTCCAAGAAGATCTATCTTTTAGTTCTGACTCAAATACTGGATATCCGTCTTCTTCGAAAAAAGCACGCGTCGCTTCTGGTTCTTTTGATTTGCTATTTGTCGAAAGACGATTTAAAACGATAAAGGCAGGAACTTTTTTCTTTTTATGCTTGTAGTCCATTGCCTTAAGCATTTCCATCACCCTCATTGTAGATTCACCTTCATACTGATCAGACCCACAAGGAACAAGAATTAAATCTGCGATAGCTGCCGTGTTTAACATCGTCAAATAATTTTGTGCACCGATGTCAATCACGATCAGATCGTACTTATCTGCCATTGATGTGATTTCGTTCGTTGGATTCTCTGGAATTGCAATGATAGGAAATTGTTTTAGACTCGGATCCGCTCTTCTAATCCTTCCCCATGCTGAAGATGATCCTTGTGGGTCAGTATCCATTAGGCAAACGTCAAAGCCATCTGAAACTGCGCAAGCGGCTATGTTTGTTGCTAATAATGTCTTACCTACTCCACCTTTTTCGGCACCAACGACTACTATCATGCGAACCCCCAATAAATTAGATAAGTATTTATATTATAGTTTATAAAATTAAATAAAGTAATGTCAAATACTAATTAACGTAAATATATACTTAATGTTTCAAATTACTTGAACTAGCCCAAGGTAAGTTGAACTCATATATGACTCAAACTGATACAAAATAAGCGCTTAAAGAATCCATAACCGAATAAGATCAAACATCCAACATTTATGAATACTTGAGCCGGTTCAAGTAGCCCCTACTCCACCCTGCCCCAAAACAAATGTGTTTATTTTCTCCGTAGATGTTTTCATGCTGATCGGCCAGAATTACGCCCTACAGGTAGTTTGAGCCGGTTCAAGTTTAGTTAAATCATAGCAATTCTTTATCCGCTTACGATCGAGCTTGAGTTGAATCTAAAAATACCCGTTATATTCGCGGTACTTTTACTGTTACACGAGGTCATTATTCTGGGCGCTGTTTAAGGCATTAGTATGCAATTTGGACATTGCCTGGTCATGGCCGGTCGTTATTAATGACCTTTATTATTTCGATCATTAAGATATCTTCTCAATTCCGATTAGAGATTACGGGCTTCACACAAATAAGCCGTAGTACATCATTTTCGTCATCTTCACAGCGGAGATAACAACAAAGTCTTTTACTGGAGTATGGTTGACGAGGGTATTGTTCGAGCTTGATCAGGAAAGGTCAGATTTCTTATATTTCCGTATTCAATATCACCTCTCAAAAGTTCTACCTAAGGTGGAATGTAAATGTAACCATTGAAGCTCATTCAAATAATCTTTGCAAATTGAAGCTATCCATATATTCAAGCCAAGGGAAGACAAAAATTCTCACAATCTAATGATGGCGATGCGGCATTTGTTAGAATTGTTGGAATCGGGTAAAGACTTCCTATCAAAGACTTTTATACACGAATGGCAATCAACAGACTGAAAGCGCTGATTGGTATGCTGTAGCTCATTGAAAGTATCCGTATAACACACCATATATGATGATGAGGCAATGTAGCTTATAGCAGTCTTTGTCTTCAATAAGGGAGAGTAGGTGAGATAAATATTTCGACAAACAAAGTCAGTAGTTTCGATTTGATAAATATAGAAATATGATTTTAATGAAAAAGTTTGAGCCGGCTCAAACTTTTATTTAAAGCGTGCGCTGCAATGTGAACTCAATTATTTCTTCTGGCGTAGGTTGGCCCCACGTATCCAATGCAAGCCAAGCGTAGAACGGTATTAAGTGGCGATTTAGCCTCTTGCTCTGCTCCATAGGGATCCGTGCGTCTTCAATAATATCTTGCGAATTATATTTAGCTACCAAGCTGTCTTGTTCCTGGATACTCATTTCCTCGAACATCCGTAGCGCATCATCGTTACGTTTTTTGTTAATGTGGCTTAAGATCGACTTAACGTTTGATTCTGCGCTCTGTTTAGGGGGGACGCTTGCCGCTTTATTCAAATTACCTGCATAGTTCGATTCGCATGCTGCAATTAGATAAGCACCTTTATTTTTAATAGTGTCCTTGGAAGTCTCTGAGAGCCTAGCCTTTAGGTAATCAATGTTTGCAACTATAATATTTTCATCAAACGAATTTTTTAGCTTATTAAAGTAATGATTACTGATACCTAATTTTGTTAGTTCACCTTTAAGATCAAATGCTGCTCCTTCACTAACTGGTAATGCATTTTGAACGGGAAACTTAGGTTTTTCCTTAACTCTAAATTGCAGTTTTTTGACACGCTTACTACCTTCTCTGTCTTCCAATAATTCAACTAGAAGGTCAGAAATTTCATTAATTTCTTTAATCCCGGGGAGTAACTTATCTCTTTTAAACAGTTTGTATTCATTCAAGTAACTATCTGCCTTAACTTCGCCATGAACGACCATGCGCCAAAAAACCCAATCTTCCTTGCTAGTCAGTTGACTCGGATTTGTTCTGTAACGGCTGACCCAATCATAAAGTTTGATCGCAGCGTCGGATTTTAATTTTTTTTGTATGTCGTAATTAAGATGGGAGTATAGGGTGCTCTTAAACAACATTGGCTGTATTGGCTCATAAAACGAATAACTGACAAATTCATTATCAATAGCAACAAAGGGCAAAAGAACACAAGATGCCCACAAATTCTGGCCATCTTTTTTCAACACGTCCCATTCGGCCGTCAGTCTTTGCATTTCCTTTAGCGCGTCTTTGAAGGGCTTTCTGTTCGTATTGTTATAGCCCATCAATTCCATAAGCTTGACTCGTGGAATATTAAAAACCTTTAAGGGTGATCTAGACGAATCACCACCTGAATTTATATGAATATCGTTCTGTTCAGTCGCATTTTTCAATAAACCGTTCCAAGCTTTTAGCTGCTGCCCTGTCATGACACCATTATGAACAAACATTTGCGAGACTTGGACTGGCTTTTTATAAATCTCAGCTAAAGGGTTCTCAAACAACGCAAGCGTTTGTGTGTCGCCAGTTAATTTACGTTTGGACGTCATATTTTTTTGAGGTGAGTGGTTTTGTCAATTTTCGCACCTTTAAAAATTTCATGCAATGTATACCTATGACTTTCTTATAGCAAAATCTTGGTTGTGGTGAGAGATTTAAATAGGGTTTTTGTGACGACATTGTCAGAAAAAGCCCTTATATATTTTCTTGTGCCATCCATATTTAGAAATTGAGTTTTGATTTCTTTGAAAAAATCTTTCGTCCTTGACTGAACCAGCAAGATTTACCTGGTGTGGAATTCTTTTCCCAGTTATTCGCTATTTGCTTTCGGTTCTAGTGGATCAGAATTGACCAGAGGATGGCTAGGGCTATTAAATACTTGGACGGTTGATGTATCAAGACAAGGCATAAAAGTGCTTAGAAGCTCTGTCTATGCACATCTAGAGGAGTTTTGAAGTCATGGCCATCACCCCCGAATAGCAAAACCTTTCGTAAGATAATTTTTAAGTTTTAATCTTTTAAGCGTCACGTGATACCTGAATGTTATTTAAGGTGAGAGATTTAAATAGCCTAGGAAATTTCCGACAGTATTGTCTTTGTTTATCTCAATGATCTTGTTTGCACTCCCTAAGCTTTTTAATGACCTTGTGCGACAGGCATTTTGTATTGTTACTCACGAAATTAGATAGATAAAAACGGTGGTTTTTGAACTAGTGATGAACAGTACAGTTTCTATGAGCTTTTATCCGAACTTGCTGGTTGTTTACAATAATTTAGTAAACATTTAAAAACGTTAACAAACATCTAAGCACGCTAAACCTAAGCTGGCATTGATTCTTAAGAGACATTGGTGAGTAATTTAAATAGATCGAGGAGAAAATTACATAGGGGAGGGTTGTGAATAGCATAGTTACGGTGAGCAAAAACAATAGCTAAGGGTTGTTGATAGCATAGGGGTAAAAGTAAAGGTGAGAAATTTCAATAGGGCCTGTGGATAACATAGAAATCCTACTGTTTAATGATCAAAAGGGACATTTAATTTTTAACCTGATTTTGAGGTGAGGAAATTCAATAGGTAAATTATAAATAATGTACAAAAACCATTTAAGGTGAGGAAATTCAATAGGTGTTTAAGAATTTACTTTAAGTCCATTCATTTAAGGTGAGAAAAAACCATAGGCTTATAGAAATATAATAAAAAAAAATAGTGATATGCCAATCGCGATTAAATCGGTATTCCTTTCTCATTAACATTTAACAGAGAGTTATTGTTCCAGTTAATTTTGAGGTGAGAAAATTCCATAGGTATATCTGAAAAAACATGTTGAAAATTTAGTGAGGTGAGAGAAATCCATAGCATCTTAATAAATTACTTTAAGAAGTGCTCCTAAATCTCAAAATAATTTCTTCCAATCCGACCTGACTTTCTAAGTTGATCCGCCGTTTACGAATGGTGAGAAAAATCCATACCTTATTGAAAAAACTTGTCGATAGAATCATAAAATCTAAGTAAGGGGAGAAAATTACATAGGCAATTAGGAAAAAGAAGGGAAATATTTTTTGAGGTGAGAATTTTAAATAGGGTGAGGGCGATAAATACCTAATTCATATTCAATAATGCACTCATCAACCATCAATTTTACGAAGCCCTATGCTTTTTACTCACCTCAAATATTGGAAAGAACTCTAAAAATACGGTGCATATAGAGAATATTGGATCGGAAGGATGTGAAAATACATTATCTAAGTCAGGAAACTGACATCGTTTGTTAGCCGCAAAGGCTCAATTCAGGTCTCAACTGAAATTTTATTCACCCCCGGGATCTAATCCTAAAGGATTTAGATTCCTTTTTTTCCATGGAATCTAAAATGAATCCTTCTGACGAGAGAATTTCCCTTCGTCGTGCTGTTTTGCACAAGCGGTCTAGTTTAGTTGTTGGTGGACTAGGCATAGGAAAAACATTTGTTGTGAAGCTTGTTGGTAGCGCTCTTAATCACAATGTGATTATCAGTATCCCTGCAGTTTCTGATCTCACTGATGCTAAAGGTTTAGGATTTCCATCTGCCGATGGTACTCATGCAAAATTTCTTCCCCTAGGTCAGATTTATCATCTCGTCAACGCAAAGAGTCCGACCATTTGGCTTATCGATGATCTTGGTCGGGGAACACCAGCGGTGTTGGCAGGATTTATGCCTTGGTTGTTATTGAATGTAGGTACGTCAATCGTACTAAATGTAAAGATAGCTTCGGATGTCGTAAGTTCCAATAAATTATTGGGTTTAAAAAAAAGACCAATGCTCTCGATTTTTTATAACAACTGACGGGTACTGACCATGTCCTGGAATCCAATACATTTTATAATTCAATTAACGGTCACGGAATTGGCATACTATTATGGAATTGCAATGCCGCAATGGTTATTTCACTTAATTTTCGAAGGTGTGCAGCCGAGCTTCTTTGGACTTGTAGCCAAGATGTTGTTTTTATTTACTTTTAATTTTAAATATGACCGTTAATTGAATAAAATGAATAAATCTTTATTTGATGATGAAAATGGCTGGAAACACAGTCCGAGAGAAGCTTTTTCCGCTTTTGTGAAAACGGAAGATTACTTGCTGTTGGGGCGTCGACAAATCGCTAAAACAAACGAGAATGAAAATAAAAAACTCCGTCCAATATTGGATAGTTCTGCTGAAATTTACATTCACATGTTCCACCGATTTATGGATTTCATTGATTCGCAGGGCGTTATCTTGCACAGTGTGAACCATGACCACATTAAAGATTTTTTAGAGATACCGAAGCCAGGTAAGAATACGTCGCGCAAAGCCTTTAATAGTTCAATACGTGTGCGATATTTACGCTTATTAGAACGAGTATTTGCACATGTCGGCATCACTCCCAATCCAGCTAAGCATGCAGCCTTTGATATTTACCAAACCAAAGCACAGGGGCGGGACCTACCTAAAGTGATACTCACAGATGACCAACAGCATTTGTATATGGAACACTTACCGGAAGTCGCACCTTACGACCTGACCGTTGACGATGGGCCGGAATGGAAACGTCGGCGAGATAGGGCGATACTGGCCATGTTACTGGGAGCGGGATTAAAGGTATCGGAGTTGGTTGGGCTCAACACTGATCGAGTAGGTGCTAGAGACTCTACCGGCTCTATTCCAGTTGAAATAACACCTTGGTCAGTGAACGGTACAAGTCGGAATCACCAAACACAACTAAGGCCGTTCGCTGTTGCAGATGTGATGGCATGGGTTGAGGAACGCAATGCAAAGAAAATACCAGGGAAACTTTTATTTCCTGCCAACCTCGATGGAAAAAAATTAGATAAATCGACAATCTATCTTTTGACAAAAGCGACTTACAAAAAGGCTGGGATCGAAGTAAAACGTAAAGGCCCGCGTACACTCAGAAATTCGTTTGCAGTAAGAGAACTAGAGTCTCCTGACGGGTCTATCGAGCTAACTGGTGAATTACTTGGATTACGAAAACGTAAATCAACAGAAAAATATCTGATCACTAACAAATTATTGAATAAAAAAAGATTGATTACCTGAGACTGTCTCTCCAAAGAAATCATCTCAAAGGTGGACAGACAATTTTTGTATGAACGTCCTCTCTTTACTTCTGCATGAACAAAGCTAAAAGATTATTTCTGCTTATTGTGCGGGAATCACCCCGCGAAGAGCCCGCCACCTCAAAATCCGAACGACTCGTCACAGCACGTTATGACTGTTCGTTCGTGAAAACAGTATTTCAATACATACCGAGTAGTAGATCATATAGAAGCATACTTTTGATACCAAAACACTTCTTGAGCGCTTTTTGAACTTTTCCAACGCGTTGGAAAAGTTATGCAGTAAATGAAGACCTAGCTCCCTAAGCACAATTTCACTTTTCTAGGATCAATATGTGTAGTTGGTATCTCTCTTTCGCAAAATAAAAAACCGAGCAAATGCTCGACTTTTTATTCGTTGGATCTAGTTAAAAACTGGGGATTAATCCTGGTGCTGTCGTAAAACTCCAGAAACATCCGAGTGCTTTGCCAAAGATAATTTTATCGTTTGCACATCCAAACTCATTGCCGTTAATCGATCCATGAAGCGCCATGTTGTATGTCGTGGACGGCTTCAACTGAGATTTGGCAGTCAGCCATGCTTCGTTGCTAGGAATGAGGTTATTCGGATCATTAGATGCTGTATAAACATACGCATTCAGCGGCGCTGAGGTTCCCGCCTCAGTCATCGTAAAATCCTTTAGTACTAACATTTGATTCGCTTCAACAGCAAAGGAAACAGGATATCCAACTTTGCCATAAACAACACCGCCAGTGATATCAGGGAATGGATTGATGTTATCGCCCGCCGTTGTTAAATTGACGTTACTTTGCTTATCCATTGGGTACATCATCACAAAATCCGAAGCGTTAGTCTGGCCATTCACCGTTTTCTGTGCAACATTTAAATAAAGTGCTGAATTTGAACCATCGCACACTCCGTAACAATATCCAGTCATTCCTTGATCCGTCCAGCTCTGGCGAATCAACGTACCACGGTGGTAGACTGTATTGATCAATGCTTGTATTGCACCCGGCATCGTGTTTGCAACTGAACCACCTGCACTCACAAAATAATTGGTCGCATAGCCAGCAAAGTTCGCCCTGTCAGTATCAGTCACGCCCGTAAATCCAGGTTTACTTGGATCTTCTGTATGCGTAAAGGTCTGATTTAGTACTAAATAATTCGCATGATTTTTACTAGCCAGTGTCAATGGTGCAGAATACGCTAACAATCCCAAGCCCAACGAATGTCTAAATTGATTTAAATAATTAAACGCAGCTAATTCTTGCGAGCCTGCTGCTAACGGTGGTGCAGATACGGTTAACTGCAACTGAGCCGCAGTTGTCGGTGCAGTACAAGTTGGGAAATTAGTACCACCATTTGCGCATGTTGTTGCCAAAGGTGGTGTAGTTGTCGTTGTAGATAAACTGCCTTCACCCCCTCCACATGCAGTTAATATCAGAGCTACCGCCATGGAACTCAGTTTCGCCATCTTTATTACCGTAATTTTTGAGGTTTTCATATCAGTGTCCTTATTAAAAAATATTCTTCGTATCGTCTAGTCGTTGTATTGGTCGCTATTTTGTAACGATCACGACTTCATCCTATCCAAGAAAAATATTTGTCAAATCCACTCAAACAGAAAAAAAGCACGTTTAACACGTGCTTTTTTAATACTCGATCTGATCTTGCCTAGGCCCTTTTCCATGATGTCACCACACTAAAGCTGCAAATTTGGTGTTTGAATTTTGAACTTAATTTTGTTTATTTAAGCGGGCACGAACCGTCTCTTCTTGCAGATCTTACAATGAAAATTATGCTGAAAATTTCTACGGTTTTTTGTATTAAAGAGCAAAGAACTTGAGCTACAACTATCGCATACAGCAACAAATACTAGACCACTTCTCGATTGGATCGTGTTGACTCATTTTACTGAGTAGATCGGTTGCCATTGATTTCTCCGGCGCAATTACCTTGTACAAACCAGATGCTGTGAGGACGGAGTGAATATGGGACAGTTCGGATTTGATGGCTATTAGGGAAAGTAGTAAAAAGAAGATATTCAGCGTACATACATAGTGGGCAGGTACTTTATGGAAATGGGATTCAAAGTTGAAATTCGTTTGCCAAAAAAGAATGTGCTGACTGGGCATATGTATAGTTGGAAGCAACTCAGCAGTTAGGTAACTTTATTGATCGTTTGGTATCTCGTGGTATTCAAAGAAACAGTGATAATCCATTCGAATTGATAGAAGAAATGCTGCTTGAAAAAAATCGTAATAATTAAACTACCCATCTAAAAACCCTCTTTTAATCAAGAGGGTTTTTTTCGTCCTGGATTTTTCAAGCAGATAAATATAGGGAAATAAACCAACGATCAAAAAAGTAAAAAAATAGGAATTGATCAAAAATGCTAATGTGTAGTAATTCCGATACCGCAAACTACACCGCCAATTAAAATACAGATGCTTTGAAGTTCATTTTTCATCATCGGGCATTAACCCCATTTTTCCATGCTAGTGGTATCTAAATTGTCAGATGCGTTGATACCAATTTTAAGACGGGGAGGGGAGACATCTGTAGTTTTATTCGTATCTTTTTGTTGGACTAATTGTGATTTTTCCATATGATTTGGAATACTTTTAGTCTCCAAATGGCTGTGCACTTTGGTCTTGTCCAAAATGCCGGTAACAGTTTCCTCAGAATTCAATGATGTTAAAAACTGCTCCGCAGCGGTTTTTAGCATTCTTGTTCTCAAGTGTTTGTTTTCGGTAGAATGAAGATAAGCAAATAGCAATGGATGCTCCTCCTCAAGTACCGTCATTTGTAATCTCAAATTAGCCATTTTTTTCCGCTCTTCGTTTCATACTCTCTCCCACCAGTAAAAAGCCGATAGCATTGGTAAACGCGGGATTGTCTAATACCTGAATATCATTCATGGGAAACGTTGATCGGACGATGGGTTCGTAAAACTTAGCTCCGCCACCGGTAATCAAAATACTTTGTAGATCCTCCACGTCGCCGACCCGGGTTTTTATTTCTTTAACCGTTTCTTCAATAATTTGTGTTGATCGGGATAGGTACTCGCCCAGTTCCGTCTGGCTTATCACATGCTTAAAATAGTTGAATGATTTTCTTGTGACAAATGCTTCGTCAATCCGCTCAATTCGATCCAGTTTTCCACCCTGATATTTGTCACTAATCAATTCTGCTATTTGCTTTAAGACATGTGACACACCGCCCACCCGTCCGCCACTCCGTGCGTCTATCATATTGTAACCGGAGGAAACTACCCAATCTGTCGTGACATAGCCCGGATCAATGACTAGCCTTGTGTGACCATCATTGATGGCACTTCCGTTGATCGATCCAAACATGGCCAGCGATCCGACAGGTTGAGGAATGACAACAACTCTTCCAATTGATATAGGCCGGCCATTGACTTCGACTTCCTTGCCCAAGATGTCTTTGAGATGATTGGCATACAGTCCCATGGTGTGAACCGGAAGTCCCAGCGTCAATATGTCCACGCGATCAATACCTGCGTAAAACAAAGCGCCAAGTAAGAGAGCTTTATAATTTTTCGTTTTGGGAAAGTCTTCTGATAATGCTCGGCCGCTATTCGAACTTCCCATTGCTAGGCGGACATCGGGGCCAATTTCAAATGTATCACCGTCCACGGTTACTTTAATCGTATTGCGCTGTACAAAGTTGGCAAGGTTAGTTGTTACTGTATTGTTGTTGGATATTGGAGCCAGCGAAGGGAAGGAACCGGTAATGATTTCTTCATCTAAGCGCACTGCCCACTTCGTTTGTCCAAAGCCAACGTCGATTGCTGCAGCTTGAAAATTCATTGAGGTTTCCTTTGATAGTAATCATTATTTAAAAAACGAATTAATTGATTCGTTTACGCAAAGCCATTGGAACCCTTAATTTGCTCCGGGTTATTGGCTTGAAATGTTTGTATGTGTATTGAATCACGGACTACCGTCCTGTTATTCCGTGTTTCACTACCTAAATTTGACTTGATTTAGAAGAACCAGCGGTTAAGTCGTGATTAAGTCGTGGTTCTGAGTCCAAGGGGAAATTGCTTCTTCAAACCAGTGATTAAGCCGTGAATAAGCCGTGGTTACGCCGTGATTAAGCCGTGGTTATGAGTTCAAGTGGAACTTGCTTCTTCAAACCAGTGATTAAGCCGTGAATATGCCGTGAATAAGCCGTGATTCTGAGTTCAAGGGGGAGGTTGCTTCTTCAAACAAGTGGTTAAGCCGTGATTAAGTCGTGGTTCTCAATTCAAAGCGGATGTTTGATTGTCAAACATCAATGCAAAAAATATTACGTCCGAGTTTCTAGTGTGATGACTTTGATTTCAGAAAAGTAGAAGTCGTAAAAGACGTGAGAAATGGCTATGCATATAGTTAATTAACTTCCCACAGTGCTATCTATCATCATCAGCAGCAGCACAGAATTTGAATCAACGCTAGGAAACTAGCATCGACATAGGGCGCAACGCCCGCAAAAAGTTGTTCCGGTTTTAGTTTCTCAGTTGACTGTATTCACCTCAATTTTACGACGTGAATTTTTTTAATAAAAACAGCAACTTAGAAGACTAAAGACTGAGGACGACAGAACAGTGATAAACATTGGCTTAGACGGTTGTTTTAGAGTCTTGCAGGGTATGAAGCCGACTCTAAAGGCACAATCCCGACTACAAAGACCATAAAAACTTAGGATGCCTAATTACCCGTCTCAGGGTGACATAAACCGGAAAAAGACCACAATCGAGTGCGTTTTTATGAAGGTTTATGAGGTATCCCACATTCAGTAAGGGCGGTCAGCCTTAAGACTGTTTGTGCCATTCAATAACAAGGTGTTGCTACCTTTCTCCAAAAAGCAGAAGGATCATTGGATTTGCAGAATTGGTGCAACCAAGCTGTTTTCACCCCATAAATAGAGTTACGCGCAGCGCTTATAGATGAATGTCTCCTCTGGAGCTTCCGAGAAAAAGTGACGTGGCAGTAATGAAGTTTTGGGTAAATGAAATTGGTTTGATGAATTGCAAAGCAGGTTGAATGACGACGTGAGTCGTTTCTAGTACGGGTGCCAGCCAGTATTAGAGAGCCAAGTTTATCGCTAAAGAGTCCTGGACCTGCCGGAGGCCGCCCTGCAAGGCGTTAAGTTGCAAAGATTTACTTAACCACTCCATACAGGGGAAAATGATGGCCGTTACTTATGAGCATACGCATGACGTTGAGAGGTCCAAATTGCCGCAGGCGATTAAAAATGAACTGAGCAAACTATTCTCGAAAAATATTCACATAGCACATAGCAAGACACGTATTAGCAAAGCGGCTCTGGGTATCAAAACACAGCGTTTGCGTTGCCTTTGCATTACCGCCGCGATAGAAGAGATGTACACCATTGGTAAGTTTGAAATTAAAAGTTTGGATAATCTCAAAGAAAAACATATTCAATTTTTAGTAGACCACTGGGTCGCAAAAAAACAAACACGCGGCACGATTGAAAATAAGCTCACTTACTTGGCGACCTTGGCGAGTTGGTTAAAAAAAGCCAACATCGTCAAAGATCCAGATAGCTATCCATCATTAGCCGAATTACCGAAAAGGACCGGGATTGTCATAGAAGACAAGTCATGGGAGTCGCACGGCATCGACGTTAATGCATTAATTGGCCGGATCGCCATGGAGAATAAACACATCGGTATTCAACTCATGTTGCAAATTACCTTTGGCGTGCGCGCAGAAGAAAGTATGCTCATGCGACCCTATGACACCGTCATGCGTCTATTCGGTGAGACCTACCTCCAGGTCGAAGATGGAACCAAGGGGGGACGACCACGTAAGTTTAAAATCGATGACGAATCCCAACTGGCCATTATCGAGATAGCCAAAAACTATATTAACAATAAATCTAAAACGACAATTCCAGCGGAGTACTCGCTCAAAAGATGGAAAAGTCATTATTACTATGTACTAGGAAAACATGGCATTACCAAAGAGGGCTTGGGTATAACAGCACACGGCTTGCGCGCACAATATCTCAACAATCTGTATAAAAATTTAACGGGGTTGGACAGTGCAGTGCGTGGTGGCGAAAAACCAGCCCAAGATATCCTTGCAGCCGCCCGCCAAATTATTACCGAACATGCCGGACACTCCATAGCCAGCAAAGCCAATGCATACATTGGCAGTCACGCGACAATGAAAACCAAAACCTCAAAAGACCTGACAAATGAGCAGGTTCTCGCGGCTTTGCAAACTTCTGAGGGCAATAAGATGAAAGCAGCTGAGCAACTGGGCTGCTCACGCAGCTATCTCTACAAACGACTCAAAGATCTGGAGCAAAACCATGAACAGGCTTAAACACGTATTGTGGATTACCACGCAATTATGGACATTGCTCCTCGCATTCACGTTTGTTGTCTTCATCATCAATAGCAATGCAACGTGGATGCAAGTCAAATTACCGCTGATCACGGTCGGTCTATTCCTCATGGTGATGGTGGCAAGAAAGTTAGCACATCACTACAGGGAAAAGTTCTCCACAAAATCAGTGGGAAACGCTGTGGATAAGTCGACCTGACGTTGAAAAAGTGCGGTCTACACCTAATAAATTTAAAGCGATTATTCATTGCTACATTTTTAAGCAATGGTGCCACTATACGCGAAATAGATTTCATCACCACTTTTCCAACGCGTTGGAAAAGTTCCTTACGATAAAAACTTTTACGCTAATACCAAAAGTATTGGTAGTGAGTCCGTCGCTTTTAGATTGTTCTATCAAAGGCAAACAGAAAAATAATTAACGTCCACATTCCCGCCGGAAACGAGGACGTCAAATACGACTCCAAAGAGCTATTGTAGAACAGAGTTAGGAATATCACTCACCTGTTGCGCCGCCATTTTGGCCCACATGAGATAACCCTCATCGGTGAGCTCCCTGACACGACTTTCTCCTAATTCCCGTAGTAAAGTCGGCGTTATTGCACCGAGTTTGCGCTCTAGCAAAGTTTCCCAGCACGCTTGTTCCTGCTCTTCAAACTCGACCCAACCATTCACGATACGCATTGTGTACCTCCATAAGTTAATTTTCAATTACAGACAACAAGATCTCAGAGTCCTCGCCGCCATTGCTGCTTCACCTCCTCAATCGCACCCCCTAAAGGTGAAAAATAGGCACGAAGCGTAAATCGCCAAAGTCCTCGCCATCCAGGCTCTTGCACTTGCGCATGAGCGGCTACTGATGCCTGCCAAGCTCCAATAAAAATCGCACAAAATAATTTACAGCCAAACAGCACAAAACGTGTCACTAAGATCAGCATATGTCTTCTCCTTAATTAAAGCTCGTTGAATAGAATCAGGAATTCCTCACCTAGCTGCGGTAGAGCGTGCGGTTACATTGGTTGCACTGAAAGTACCGGCGATAATCTGAGCGATTACTCCAGCCGTATTGCCGGATAGCGCGCGAATGGCAGTGATAGCACTGTGTCCCAGAGCGTGTCCTACATTCTGGATGCTCCTTCCAATACTCTTCCAAGGTCGGTCGAGATAGCCAGTCCCGATGAGGTCCCGCGACCGATCCTTGGTACCACACATACCCAATAACGCAGATCACAACGGCGTACAGCACTATTCCATAGAGATGGTTCATTTTGTATTTCCTTTTTGAATAAGCGAACGACAATAATTGAATAGGGAAGGGGACTAAGTGCGTTTATCGAACGCGCTGATAGTCACGTCCGTCGTAGATCAAAAAGCCGGTCTGTTTATCGATCGTCAAAAATAACGACAATCCATTCCGTATTTCTAAGGTGCCGTCTTTCATCACCGCCGGATAATTACGGGTGCAATGATCGAAACAGTAGGTGGTGGTTTGTCTCACGATAAAATGCGCATCATTTTTAACAATCTCGAGCTTGTTACCCGACTTCTCTCGATCTTGCCAATGCCCGACAAAGGCAGTCCCCGATTCAGACTCGGGTGCCTGACATCCGGTGAGACAATTTAAAAAGATACCAAGAGCCAATACTGTTTTTAAGAATAATTTCATAATCCACTTTCAGAAGAATAAAAATGCGATCTGGTAGTGCAGAGTGATTGCAGGTCGAAGGGAATGACCGAGACTGCCCATCACATTGAGGTCAATGATTTCAAAGATCGCCCGTTGAAATCGATCGCTCAATAAGCTCAGAGTCCCATATAAAAGCGTCTTGTCAAATTGCGGAAAATTGAACAACTGTGGGTGGATTGGTTGCTTAGATGAAGAGTGAATATCTCATTGAAAAAGCAGATATCAGCAGATGAACTGAGAAAGAAATCAATAAGCAAGGCTGTAGGGGAGAGAAGTACTCCGATATAGAGCATGAGCCAAATCAGCCTAAATTAAGACGCGTAAATGAAATTCAACGTTAATTGGGTGACCTCTAAAAAAATAGATCTAGACTCGGACTAGATTTCGCCTAAGCTATTCTTTTAGCGTGCAGAATCTTTTAAGAAAGAACGATATGAATTTGAGTTTATTAGCGATAGGGATACTAAGTTTGCAGACCCTCTGTGGTCTCTACGGACTTTATTTACTGGTTGGTTGTATCCGCGGACTTTGTCATGAACATGCCGTACGGAAGCGGAACGACGATCTTTTTAGTGGGAGTTGACAGCGGTGGGTAAGTCTGAGGAAACGTCGTCGGCAGCCACATTCATCACTTCCCATCCCAGCCCATCTTTTTCGATTCCCAGACGGCAGGCGATCGCCAAATCTCTTCCATCGATATAGCTCCAAGCAATACGCTTACGGAGCCCTGGATCCTTGAAATAAGCAGGAAATTTTTCGTAGTCAATAGGATCGATAACGTTGCCGATGCGAAAGCAATAAATATCCGATCCGTTGCGCGTATGGAATGCTTTCGCGGTGATCTCATTGATGACCTTCGACATGGCATAACTGTCCGTTGGGTCGACGGGATATTGTTCGTCGAGCGGAAAGTATTCTGGATCGCGGTGCCGATGTGCAAAGACTACGCCGTATGTCGTTTCGCTAGAGGCGATGATCACCTTCTTGATACCAAGCTTCGACGCCGCATCCAGCACGTTGTAAGTCGCTATCACATTAATGCGAAAAACCTCGTTATCAGTAGTGAGGAAGACACGGGGAATGGCGGCGAAATGTACGATGGCATCGATCGTTTTCGGTTCTAGGTCGTCATCGAACTCGTGTGCGGTCGTGCTAGACGCCAGCGCGTTGAACACTTGGCCCGCATCAGTCAAATCCGCGATTAGCGTCCTTACGGTAGCTTTCTCCATCGGTACGCGGTCGAGGTTGAGTACTTCGTAGCCATGATGAACCAGTTCTTCAATGACCCATTTGCCTGCCAGGCCGCTTCCCCCTGTGACAATTACTCTCTTAGTCATGCGTTTCACTCCACAATTGAGAATATCTGTACTTTCGTATAAAAAATGTCGGTAGTCCGAAAAAATTATGCGCCAAGGCTTTTTGGATATGTGCACTAGTATGCCAAGCATAGGTGCAACAGATTTTTAGACGGAAAGTGTCAAAATACGGAATGACAGAACAGTTACGAAGAGAAGCAACACAGTTGCGCCAGAGCTTGACGCGTTACCTAGATCAGTTTTAAACGGCTATCAGTGCACTACCGTTTTTGCCAGATTGTTAATCGCGTTGTGACCTAATCAAAAGATCGATTTGTTTTGCGTTAGCTGCTGAAATCATACGAAAGTGATCGCTGATCCGTTGATCACCTGCTGCACGGTACCAAAATACTGTAGCTGCTTCCGCTGCTTTTATCCATGTTGGCCGATCTCTTGGGGCAGGTAACAGAGGCATAAATTTTCGGTCAACCAATTCAACTCCGCGCTGCGGTGCATAGAACATCGGTAGCATATCGTAAGCTGGCGCTAGAATAAGATGGGGCCGAAATCCCAGGTTGCCGTCATGCATATCGGTATTGGCGATTAAACGACCGAAGTGCTCTAAGAGTTTTATCTGATGTTGGGTGTCTTCTGAGATATCGTTATTTTCGAACAAATCATTCGCACCTTCAGACCATGATCCGGTCTTCCCGAAAAGAGCAAAATTGATTTCATGCCAGCTACACACTCCAGAACGTCCGACTTCCCCGTGTCGATCGAATCGATCAACTTCATAGAATGTCCGACCGCCAAATTGATAAATACGACTATTCGCCGCCGGAACTTTCAGAGTGTCAGCAATCGCACTCAGCGCAAGGTGCTCGCACACAAGTAAATCTGACCATCGCTGTTCTTGTGGCGAATTATCTGATCCTGAGAATTTTACAATGACATGCCGGGGTTCTTTTCCCATACGCCGGGCAGTAAACTTTGGAAATTCTCCCGCAGCTGATGATCCTACAACGCCAAAGTTAAGCGCCTGTTGAGCTAATTCTGGAAATGCATTGATGATGTTGTCATCATCGAGAAACTTCGCAGACTTTTGCTGTTCATCATAGAACCGACGCAAAGCCGGCTCACCCAAGATGTAATTGCCTGGTTGATCGAAGCCAACTGTGCTCAACACGTGCAACACATCATCTTCACTCCAGCGGGTAACATCGTCATCGACCTGCAGAATAGATGCATACTGATGCGCAAAATTACGACCTAAAAATCCTTGTGGCCGCATATCTGCCAATGGATAAGGCAGTCCCCGAAACCAACCGTCTTTCATTTCGTCATCGAGTGGCCATGGAAATGGTACAGTAAAGTCCATTGCGCAACCTGTCGGATAGACAGGCTCAAGTTGACCTACTTCATGCGTTTTTCCTTTGGTATCGACGGAATACAGCATCAGCGGAGCCATAGCACCGCGAACTCCTCGCCGCGCTGCGTAAGTCGTTCGGCGAGCACGTCCACGAGAAACGACTTGATCGCCCAATTCAGTAATTGCCCGCATCAAAGATGGCCGGCTCACACCTAGTCGCGTCAACAATTCGCCCGATTGTTGGCGGTGCCAGGTACGAAGAAGTTCGATGACTGATTGAGATATTTTCATGTAACGATTATTTTACAATAAAATATCGTTAATTGATTTAGTAAATTAATAAAAATAATTAATTTATGTAACGATTATTATAACGATATATGAATTATATCTTTATCGGTCAAAGAAAAAATCAGACAAATTTTCGGGTTCTGTCGCGTTGTTGAGCCAAGCGCGGATTTTTTATGCTGAGTATGACCCCGACTTACACTGGACGGTCTTGTCCCGCCAACGCACAGATCTGGTCGGCGTGTGACATCGGTGCAGCGTCATCGACGGCGAACTAGTCCTTGCGGATCATGTGTATCAGCTCGATACCTGCAAGCACGGAGGTAGCAGAGAGAAAACATTTGAAGTTGAGCATCGGCCGGGTCACCCGCTTGACGGCGCGGTGGTCCTGTTCGGCGATGCAAAAATGACTACGGCATTACTTGATCGTGTTACGCATCATTGCGATATATTGGAAACTGGGAACGATTCTTACCGATTTAAGCACAGCAAAAATCGTTCTGAACAAGCCGATAAAGTGGAAAAATTTGGACGCTGACAGGTGGTAAATATTGGACGCTATTTGACAGACTCAACGGTTTCAAATCAACCGGTATACGAGAGAGGGTATGGATATCCAGATCAGAATTATGTCGCAATACATGTCCGTCTTTCTGGTCGAGAAAAGGCGCCAGAAGGAAGCGTGAACACATTGGTTCACGCTTCCTAAGACGATCCCCGATGATAAATTCACCGCGTGGCTTAACCCGGTTTCTATGTAGCCTGAACATGTGACAGGGGCCGGCGCGCAGTTATGGTGGAATAACGCATGGGGGAGATCTGGCAGTCTACCCAGTTTCTGCTGATCCACCGACGATGCGTGTCTCGTTGCGGAAGCGCCAGGCCGAACACATTGATTGGGCGAATGATACGCTGCCCGCATTAACCACGGCGGGATTGAAATATAAGGCGGCAGCGAGCGACCAGCAGTTCGTCCCAAAGTCCAATGAAGCGATTCCAACCTGCGAACAACAGAATTGAAGCTTAACCATACGACCTTGAACCTCGAATGTCTGTTTTTCAAATACGCTATGACCGCTTTGGGTACATAGTGTGCAGTCATTTTTAGACAGCTGCCATTCAATTATTAAATTTTTCTTGCAGCTAATAATCTGCCCTCAATCTCAATTATGGTGAAGGCGATCAGATGTTAGAAAAGGACTATATCAGCTTTGCTGCAAAACCACCCATAGACAGGATTTTTGTCGACCATTGCGTATAGTAGGAAAAACAGTTGATCACTACCCAAGAAATAACGACGGCTATTTATTCAAATTGCAGCTGATGAGTATCGTCTTGTATGAAATTGTCGTTATTGGGAAGAGATGAGGACATCGCTGTGTGCAAAAGTTTTCCACAAAATCAGTGGGCAACGTTGTGGATAAGTCGATTTAGCTTTGAAAAAGCGCGGTCTGTGCCTCACAAATTCAACAAGACTTCTCGTTGCCACATTTTTATGCAGTGATACAACGATAAACGAAATCACCAAAACGTAGTGCTGGTAATAGCCTCAACGAAATAGCATTCGCCACCACTTTTCCTACGCGTTGGATAAGTTCCTAATGATAAGGGCTCATACGGTGATACAAAAGGTAATGGTCGTGAGCCGAGTCGCTTTTAGATTGTTCTGTCAAGGGCAAACATACAAATGATTGACGTCCTACATTCCCTCACGGGACAAGGACGTCAAATAAGACCTCTAAAGAGCTATTGCAGAAGACAGTAAGGAATATCATTTACCTGTTGCGCTGCTATTTTCGCCCAAATAAGACAACCCTCATCGACGAGTTCCCTGACACGGCTTTCCCCTAATTCACGTAATAAAGTTGGGGTTATTGCTCCTAGTTTGCGCCCTAGTAAAGTTTCCCAGCACGCTTGTTCATTATGTTCAAACTCCACCCAGCCATTGACGATATGCATTGTGTATCTCCATTAGTTAACTTTCGAATCATAGACAACTAGATCTCAGAGCCCCCGCCGCCATTACTGCTTCACTCCATTTATCGCACCCCCTAAAGGTGAAAAATAGGCACGAAGGGTAAAGCGCCAGAAGCCTCGCCACCCAGGCTCTTGAACTTTCGTATGGGCGGACTTTGATGCTCTCCAGGCACCAATAAAAATCGCACAAAATAATTTCCAGCTAAATATCAAAACACGTTTTGTTAATATCAGCGTCGATCTTCTCCTACATCAAAACTCATTGAACACAATGACGGATTACTTGCCTAGCCGCGGTAGAGCGTGCGGTTACATTGATTACACTGAAAGTACCGGCGATGATCTGCCCGATTACTCCAGCCGCATTGCCTAATAGCGCGCGAATGACAGCGATGGCACTGTGTCCCAGAGCGTGTCTTACATTCCGGATGCTGCTTCCAATACTCTTCCAACGTAGGCCAAGACAGCCAGTCCCGGTGCGGTCCTGCAACTGATCCTTGGTACCACAGATATCCAATGACGCCGATAAGACCGCCGTAGAACAATATTCCATAGAGCTGTTCCATTTTGTGCTTCCTTTTGGGTAAATTGACGATAAGAATTGATCGCGTGAAATTAACTAAGCGAATCTAATGAACGCGCTGATAGTCACGCCCGTCGCAGATCAAATAGCCGGTGTGTTTGTCGATCGTCAAAAAAAGAGACAATCCATTCCGTATTTCTAATGTGCCATCTTTCAATATGGCCGGATAATTTCGAGTGCAATGATCGAAGCAGTAAATAGTAGTTTTTCTAACGATGAAATGCGCATCATTTTTAACAATCTCGAGCTTGTTACCCGACCTCTCCCTATCTTGCCAATGTCCAATAAATGCATCTCCCGCTTCAGACTTGGGTGCCTGACATCCGGTGAGACAATTTAAAATAACGCCAATAACAAATACTAATTTTAAGAAGAATTTCATAGCCAACTTTCAGAGTGAATCCAGACGCGATCTGGTAGTAAGGAATGATTGCAGGTCGATGTTAAAGACAAGGCCTACTAATCATGTTGAGGTCATTGATTTCAAAGATCGCCCGCTAAAATCATTCGCTGAACAATTTCAGAATCCCATACAAAAGCGTCTTGTCAAATTGCGGAAAATTAGAGAATGTCCCAAATAAATTCAAAGATAAAACGCGACATCTCGTTTTTTAAATAATGAATTCCGTCAAAAGATGCACTGACGGAATTGAGCGTGCAGGCCGATAGAGCACATCGTATTTGAAAGCCAAATGCTGGATAAAAAAGTAGACGAAAATAAATGAAACAGGGAGCGGGGGAGAGTAGTGATCCCGCAGCGATTCATTTGCGGGATATCATTAAGAGTGAGACTCGAGAACTGGTTTTGGAGTAATTTGGTTTGTCATTTAAAAAACAGCCTTGGACTCGCGCTTAATTTCGTCTAATCTAACCAATTATCCGATAGATATTTTACGAGTGAGGACGAAATGAATCTCAGTTCGCTAGCAATAGCTATATTGATTTCTCAGATACTTTCTGGTCTTTATGGTGTTTATTTAATGATGGGCTGTATCCGTGGAATTCGGTACGAGCGCACCGTGCAGGAAGCGAGGCAATAATTTTTGTAGTAGGTGCTGGTCTGCTTCCATATCATTTTTGGCTTATTGAAACTTACACTGAGCGGTGGGAGACATCAAAAGCAAGAACACCAGGTAGCTTAATTTACGCGTGTCAGGTCAGTAAATAAATATAGACAATGTACATCCTGCATGAGTTACGGTATTGGGAACTGGGATAGATTTGTTGTCGCTGCATGCGGCTACGTTGTGAGACTAAAGTGCATTGATGCTCAATGAATACCAGGTTAGGACAAAAGTATTAGCAGTGAAAATTGAAGTAACGAATCAAGCAATTTATGTAAAAGAAGTTCGTGTTGTACTGAATCGTTTAGCCAAATAACGATTCACTGAAAATATTAGAGGAATGCTTCAGTGATGGTTACATTTAGATTGTTTTTGCTCTTCAGTGTTGGTCTCTTGAATCCATGTTTTTCACAGAGCGCCGTGACTGCAAGCGATCAGCTCGTCGCAAAGAAGATGTCAAAGGCCGAACTTGACCAGTACGGTGAACTTGATGCAGCAGTTCGAAAGGTGGACGAAGCGTTGGTGTTTCACCTGTTGAACTTAACTGGCATCGAATTCCGGCTGTGGTTCTGCAGAGGTGAGCAGGTAGCTGGACAACAGCTCCTAGCTAACATTCTGGACGAAAACGATCTCTCTAATGTTCATCGAGATCTATTTGAAAGGTGGCATGTTGTCAAACTTCAGTTTAGTGGTCATAGCGTTGCGGTTTGGAGAGAAATCGGAGCCGAAGACGCGATGAGGACCATTGAATGTAATGGGGAGAAGCTTGCAGATTCAAGGGCATGGCTTTCAAAATATAAGAAAGATCATTTATGAGCGAAGTTTTGAGCCGAATTAGATTCGTAATTGAGATTGGAGCTTTCGTCACATCAATCACTGCATATCGGCGTTCAGGGATGTTTTAGGCGATCGATGCGCATGTCGATGTTCGCTCACCGATTTCCTTTTTTGGGATATCGCCGTCGTACCCTTGTAACAGAGGCGCGCACTTCCTCCTTTGATCATCTTTTAAAATTTTCCTCGCAGAGTTCATTGAAGGTATCCTATTTTTAGAATACATAATGTACACATGTTTTCTTAAATGGGAATAACTCCTAGACGACCAAGCTTTTTTGATTGTGCTAAGGCCGTGTGATTTAGTTCAAAACAAATCTTAGAATTTCGCGCAACGCCAATTTAGAAGTCGAACGACTTCTACCTGATTACAGCAAATCTAGTTGGAGAAATTGTTTATGAGCCTTTTTAAAAACACAACTTGCCGAATAAGCGTATGGCAGTTGCGAGTATTTAAATTTATTGTGTCTGTTCTTTTCATCGCACCGGTTACACCAGTGCAGAGTGTTGAATTAACGATTTATACCGAGAATTGGCCACCAATCAGTTTTAAAAACGGCGATAAAGTAGATGGTATGGCAGTTGAAGTAGTGGATGCATTGCAAAAGAAAATGGGAACAAATTCAGCGATACAACTTGTGCCTTGGGCGAGGGGATACAAGGCGGTACTAGAGGACCCCAACGTCTTGCTTTTTACAGTTGGACGGTCTGCCGAAAGAGAAAAACAAATGACCTTACTCGGTCCAGTGGCCATATCCAAAACGGTGCTGTACACAAGAAAAGGGAATGCAAAAAGGTTATTGTCCCTAGGAGACAAAATCTACGACGCTCCTGTAGGTGCATATAGAGACAGCATATTTGCAGATGCAGCGGTAAAAAAAGGCTTTCACACTTTGGATTTAGCTGCGACGCCCCAGATCACTGCGAAAATGCTCATGATGAATCGCTTTGATTTGTGGTCAGAAGGTAGTGTTGTCGTGCCATCAGTGTTAAAGGAAATAGGCTACTCTGGCGATGATGTAGAACCGGTGATGATTCTGGATAGTCTGGAACTTTTTCTAGCGTTCTCTGCAAAGACCCCACTTGCCACTATTAAGTTGTGGGAGGGAGCGATGCGTCAAATTAAAAAGGACGGTACATTTCAAAAAATTCACCAAAAATGGCTGCCCAACGAACAACCTCCAATGGAGGTGTATCGTATTGGCTTAACTCTGTTGACGCGCAAACAAAAGTAACGTCTTACACTTTGGGTGGTACGGATGTATCTGGTAAAAAAATTAACCTGCGTGATTTCTCAGATATGACGGTGCTCGTGAGTTTTTTTACTTTTGATTGCGCTTTATGCAGCGATGATCTAAAACTGATGCGGGAATTTTATGTACGCAATAGCAAAAATAAATTTATGCTTCTTGGTGTGAATTTGGACAGCAACAAAAAAGATTTAGACGACTACAACGACCTCACTACGCATACCTATCCCAAAAATCAAAGGTTCCCTACAGTCTGGCGCAACGCACCTGAGCATAAAGATAATTTTGGCACTATCACTACTCAGCCAACCCACTTTGTACTGGATCACAACAATCAATTGAAATTTAAAAGAGAAGGCAAATTTCAGGGTTCTGTCGCAATAGCGAACCCAAGACGGAGTCTTGGCAGACGGATTCCGCCTATCATTAAACAGAGCGGATTTTTCCTGCCAAAGCATAAAATTGGTCGGCAAAAGACAGATCATCTGCACCTTCCATCATGAGTTGACCCTTGCGAATCATGTGCATGAGTTCGATACCAACCAGGATGCTTTTGGCTGATCGGAACGATTTGAATCCGAGCATTGGTTTTGTTATCCGTTTCACTGCACGATAGAGGTATTTCCAGGCGCCTTTGACCTTGATATAAGTCTCGTCCATCCGCCAGCTTCCACCGACCGGGTGCTTGTGCTTTCTGAATATCTTTTCCAGTAACGGCAGAAGTCGAATCGCCCAGCGGCTGACCGTTGAATGATCAACGAATACACCACGCTCCGCCATCATTTCTTCGACATGGCGAAGACTCAGCGGGTAGGCTGCGTACCAGCGCACGCAGGTCAGCATTACTTCAAGCGGATAATGCATTCGTTTGAGTACCTTGCGTAGCTCGTCTATCATTACATGAATCACAAATTTTGTCGGATCAGCAGTCTAACAGAGACGGCTTATTGCGACAGAACCAGCTGCCGCCATTCAAAGTCTGCTCGCCACCGCGAAAGCCAACGCCATTGAACCTTTAGCATGGCTTAAAGACACACTTAAAAAATTACCGACACATCCAAACAGTCGAATTGATGAACTGCTGCCGCTACGCGTTGTTAATGCGCTTTAGGAATAAATGCTAGACGGATCTGTTGGACGCTTACCAATTTCGGGAAGTGATGCCCTGATCGACACCGGCACCAGCTTGCAAGGCTTCATGGCTGGCCGGGGCGGTGCCGATGCGATTGTCGTGATGGCGGCATGCTTGACTTGAGAAGCTACTGGCGATTTTACAGCGGGCGTTGCAAGTGTGACGCTCTGATCAACAACGGAAGCTAGGCGTTTGCGCCAAGTATAAAACGTTGAGTAGCCTATGGCTTCACGTCGACAATACGCGCTCAGTGATAAGCCGCTCTCAGCCCAGTCCTGCTGATGTTTAGTCCAAAACGCCACTTTGAGAGGATTGAAATTCATGCGGTCTCCAGATCATTGAAAGAATGGAGTGTCACGTATAACATTATCAATTTCCAGATGGTTGCGTTGGACGCTTACTATAATTGTGAGTGGTTGCATTCTGTAATTGGCAATCTGCCATGCTCTGCCTTTATACAGAGCATGGCAGCAAAAAAACTTATTGGTGTGTACAAAAACTTGGCTACTATAGAAGCGGGAGGCTTGCTTGGCAGTCCTTCTGTGCTTCGACTATTGCAGCGGTCATCGCATTACCAAGTGCTTCAACATTGGGATGTTCCACCAACGTTTTATGTGTGCCATTAAGTGGTACAACAGTAAGTCGACCTACTCCGCTCGTTGTCAATCCATTGGTGGCACCGGCACCTACCTCGTCACAGGCAGCAAACAGCCAGCTCGGAACAGATAGCGGACGTGTGACATAAGTCGCCTGTGCTCGGCGGTTTGCGTGAAGGACAGCGAGCAGTTGCCTTAATGAAGTGTTATCAATGTCGTTGGGCACGATTTTGTTTGTTCTGCATAAAGCAAGCATCCTTTCGATATCATTTTCAATAGCGAGGGATTTTAAATCGGATGAAATTCGATTGAATACTTCGGCGTTGTTAATTTCAGCATGGAGCATCAGTGTGCTTGCTTCGTCCATACTGGCCAGTTCGCCTTCATTGACGAGATCATGGTGCCAAGTATCAATGAGCCCCAAAAAGGCAATCCTCTCGCCACTTGATGTCAACTGTTGTGTAATTTCGGAGGCCACCGTACCACCGAACGACCACCCCGCGATATAGTATGGGCCTTGCGGCTGTACGTGACGCATCTCCCCGATGTAGTGCTTGGCCATATCAGGTATTGTTGCGAATGGGCTTTCGTCTGGATGCAGGCCCTGCGCACTCAAGCCATAGATTGGTATGTCATGGTCGATCCAGTTGGCCAATTCGCGCGCATAGGCGACCTCGCCCCCAGCGGGATGGAGCAAGAACAGAGGCATTCCATTTCCCTGTGAGCGAATTTGCAGCAGGCTGGAGTGCGTCACAACCGGTGTCTTGGCAATGATCGCTGCACTGAATTTGTATAGCACAGGATGGATCAAAAGATCTCCCAGACTGGCTTGCATTTTCAACTCGGAACGGATACGTGAGATCAATTGCACAGCTTTAATAGAATGACCACCGAGTTCAAAGAAATGGCCTTTGCGGTCGATTTTTTCATGTCCAAGCAGTTCCTGCCAGATCGCAGCAATGGCGATTTCTGTTGAGCCGATCGGCACCTCATAGATTGCGGTATCGACTGAGATCTGCTCCAGCAATAAAAGAGCGTTGCGATCGAGCTTGCTGTTTGGAGTAAGTGGTAGCGTGTCTAAGATGACAAAGGCAGAGGGCACCATGTAGTCGGGCAATTCCTTGGACAAGGCAGTTCGCAGTGCGGCCGGGGTCGGAACAAGGGAGCCTGATGTCGTCAAGTACGCGACTAAGCGCTTGTCGCCGCCGTTGTTTTCCCTAGCGACCACGACGGCCTCTTTTATTCCATTACAAGCGGCGAGCTTGGCTTCGATCTCTCCAAGTTCGATGCGGAATCCGCGCAACTTGACCTGGAAGTCGTTGCGGCCGAGATATTCGATATTACCGTTAGGGAGCCAGCGACCAACATCACCGGTTTTGTACAGGCGGGCCTGCGGCTCGGTGCCGAAGGGATCGGTGACAAAGCGCTCCGCCGTCAGTTCGGGGCGGTTTAAGTAACCCCTTGCAACACCAATGCCGCCAATGTAGATTTCACCGGAAACCCCAACCGGCACCAGTTGGCTTTGACGGTCAAGAATATGTATGCGTGCATTGGCAATCGGGCGCCCGATATGAGTGTTTAGTGCAGATGGTTCAATCAATCCGATTGTTGCATCGACCGTACATTCAGTTGGCCCGTACATATTGAAGAACAGCGTAGATTGCGCGTGCGCCAACTGGTGCCAACTGGCACGGTTTACGATTTCGCCACCAATAAGCACAGCCTTTGGTTGGTAGTTGGGTATGGCGAGTAGTCCAGCATTCAACAACATGTCGAGTTGCGACGGCGTACAGTCAAAGGTATCAATGCGATGTTGCTCGAGGTATTGCAGGAAATCCGGACCATTTGCGCGAATCAAATTTGGAATAATAACAACGCAGTGACCGGACAGTAGCTGCAAGATTCCTTTCATTGACATGTCAAAGGAATAGGCTGCATTGAGGCCAACTCGACAATATTTCGGAAAATGCCGATAAATGGTGTTTTTCAGTACATCCCAGAAATTGATTAGCGAACAGTGCTCAACCATAACACCCTTAGGCATGCCAGTGGAGCCGGAAGTGTAGATCACGTATGCGAGGTGAGCAGAACACAGGCCGAGGGCAGATGGATCGGGATTGGTACCCGGCTGGTTCGCCAGCACTGCGCTGGCATCGTCGATTGCCAATAATGGCACCGAGGTGACAGGTAAGAACGGCAGCAGAGCACGTTGAGTCAGCAGCATGGCAGGATTGCAATCCTGCAGCATGTAGTCAAGACGGTCTTTGGGATAGGCCGGATCAAGCGGGACATAAGCGGCACCGGCTTTGAGAATGCCAAGCAGACCGACGATCATCTCGATGCCGCGTTCGATGCAGATGGCTACCCGTTGATCAGGGCCGATGCCCTGAGCGATCAGATAGTGGGCCAGCTGATTGGCGCGCTGATTGAGCTCGCCATAGCTCAGTTGTTGCTGCTCAAAAACCAGTGCAGTAGCCTCTGGATGTGCCGCTGCTTGTTGCTCGAACAGTTGATGAATCAACAGGTCACGTGGGAAGTCGACCGCGGTGTTGTTGAAACTGTCGAGCAATTCGTGACGCTGATATGCGTTTAGCAGTGGCAGGGTGCTGATGCGCTGCTGGGGATCGGTCACCATCGCTGCCAGCAAGGTCTGGAAATGGCTGGCTATGCGCTGCGCCGTATCCTGGTCGAACAGAGCACTGGCGTAGTCAAGTGTTCCGTCAATGATATCGCCATCGTCGCCAAGGGTTAGCGACAGGTCGAAGTGAACGGTATTTCGTTTGCCTGGCATGGCTTCGATGATCAGACCAGACAGTGGGAGTGCCGCACCAGCGGGTATATTGTTCCATGTCAGCATGGATTGGAACAAAGGGCTATGAGCCAGACTACGTGGCGGATTGACTGCCTCGACAACCTGTTCAAACGGAAGTTCTTGGTGGGCGTAGGCATCGAGCGAAGTGCTCTTCACTTGTTCGAGCAGTTGCACCACGCTCAGATCCTCATCGAAACGCACGCGCAAGGCGAGCGTATTGACGAAGAACCCAATCAAGGCCTCGACTTCGCTGCGCTGGCGATTCGCCACCGGAGTGCCGACGACGATGTCATCCTGGCCGCTAAGGCGAGCAAGCAGGGTAGACCAGGCGGCCAGCAATGCCATGAATACCGTGATGTCGTGGCGTTGAGCCAGTGCGCGCAAGCCAGCGCTAAGTTCGGATGTCAGACGGAGGGCGACGCTGCTGCCAGCGTAGCTCTGCTGCGGTGGGCGAGGACGGTCGGTTGGTAATTCGAGCAGAGTCGGTGCGCCGGCCAAGTGCGCGCACCAGAAGTCAGTTTGGGTCTGAAGAACCTCGCCCTGTAGCCACTGGCGCTGCCATACGGCATAGTCGGGATATTGGATCGCCAGCGCTGGCAGCGGATCGTCAAGGCCTTGGCTGAAGGCGTTGTACAGTGCGCTAACTTCACTGATGATTACGTTGATCGACCAGCCATCGGAAATAATATGATGCTGAGTGACGAGCAAGATATGTTCGTCTTCGGCCAGAGACAACAGCTGTCCGCGGATCAGCGGGCCAGCGGACAAGTTGAAGGGCTGGTAGGCTTCATCGTCGCACAGACGGGCGACGGCGGCCTGTTGTTCATGACCATGCAGTGCGCGCAAGTCGCGTTCGGCGAGTGCGAAGCCGACGCTGGATGACGTGATGGACTGGGTGGGTGAACCATCCACACTGACGAAGGTCGTGCGCAGGCTTTCGTGGCGAGCAACGATGCGATCCAAGGCGGCACGTAGTGCCTTGCGATCAAGCTTGCCGTGCAGGCGCAACGCCGCTGGTAGGTGATAGGCGCTACCAGCGGCATGGTCGAGTTGGTCGAGGAACCACAGTCGTTGCTGGGCCAACGACAACGGCAACGGTTGACCACGTTCGGCGAGAGTGATCGGCGATAAGACATCAGCGGCAGCGCCGTCAACGACTGCGGCCAGACTTGCCAGTGTCGGCTGTGCGAAGAGTTCGCGTAAAGCGATATCGGTGCCGAGCATCTGGCGCAGGCGCGAGATTACTTGGACGGCGAGCAGGGAGTGGCCGCCGAGTTCAAAGAAATGGTCGTTGCGGCCAACGCGTTCAAGGCCTAACAATTCCTGCCAGATAGAGGCGATGGCGGACTCGGTGGCGCTTTGCGGTGCCTGATAGACACGCGTGGCGATGGCAGATTGGCCGGGAGCCGGTAAGGCTTTGCGGTCGAGTTTGCCGTTCGGTGTTAGCGGCATTGCGTTCAGTACAACGAAAGCGGACGGAATCATGTACTCGGGCAGCACGCCCGAGAGTGCGGCGCGCAATTCAGCGGCCTGCGGCGTGGCACCGTCGGTGGCGACGAGATAAGCGACCAGACGTTTCTCGCTCGTATCGTCTTCGCGGGCGATCACGGCGACCTCACGCACTCCGTGACAGGCGGCGAGCTTGGCTTCGATTTCACCGAGTTCGATGCGGAATCCACGTAACTTGACCTGGAAGTCGTTACGGCCGAGGTATTCGATATTACCGTCGGCCAGCCAGCGACCGAGGTCGCCGGTCTTGTACATGCGGGCCTGCGGATCGGTACTGAAGGGATCGGTGACAAAGCGTTCTGCTGTCAACTCGGGGCGGTTTAAATAGCCACGTGCAACACCGGCACCGCCGATATGGATTTCACCTGCTACGCCGATCGGCAAGAGCGCACCATGTTTATCTAGAATGTAGATCCCTGTATTGGCGATAGGCCTGCCAATAGTTTCGACTGCTGGCACGGCATTAATGGCAGGAAACACTTTGTGCAAAGTCGACCAAATTGTTGTTTCTGTTGGGCCATACAGGTTCCATACCTCATCGGCATAAGACAGCAGACGAGCCGCCAGTGCTCCGGTCAGTGCTTCGCCGCCACACAGAGCCTTGAAGTTCGGCTTCCCTTGCCAGCCAGACGCGAGGAGCATGCGCCAAGTCGCAGGCGTCGCCTGCATGAGCGTGACATCGGCCTGCTGCAACACTTCTGCTAGGCGCTGGCCGTCTGCCGTGACAGCGCGGCTAGCCAGCATCAATTGCGCGCCGTTGGCGAGCGGAAGCTGGATTTCCAACGCAGCAATGTCAAATGACAGTGTTGTGATGGCTAAGAAGGTATCTGTTGGCTTGAGCAGCGCTACTGCCGAGACGGCGTCGAGTAAATGTACGACACTGGCGTGCTCAACCATAACACCCTTAGGCATGCCAGTGGAGCCGGAAGTGTAGATCACGTATGCGAGGTGAGCAGAACACAGGCCGAGGGCAGATGGATCGGGATTGGTACCCGGCTGGTTCGCCAGCACTGCGCTGGCATCGTCGATTGCCAATAATGGCACCGAGGTGACAGGTAAGAACGGCAGCAGAGCACGTTGAGTCAGCAGCATGGCAGGATTGCAATCCTGCAGCATGTAGTCAAGACGGTCTTTGGGATAGGCCGGATCAAGCGGGACATAAGCGGCACCGGCTTTGAGAATGCCAAGCAGACCGACGATCATCTCGATGCCGCGTTCGATGCAGATGGCTACCCGTTGATCAGGGCCGATGCCCTGAGCGATCAGATAGTGGGCCAGCTGATTGGCGCGCTGATTGAGCTCGCCATAGCTCAGTTGTTGCTGCTCAAAAACCAGTGCAGTAGCCTCTGGATGTGCCGCTGCTTGTTGCTCGAACAGTTGATGAATCAACAGGTCACGCGGGAAGTCGACCGCGGTGTTGTTGAAACTGTCGAGCAATTCGTGACGCTCGTGATCTGGCAGGATTGGCAGACTGCGTAGCGGCTGTTCGGCATCGCTCTCCAATGCGATTACCAAGGCGTCGATAGCGGTTACCAGATATGCAGCAATGCGCTGAGGCTCGACTCCCGCAACGCACTGCGCGGTAATATCGAAGGCATTGCCATAATCATCTACTGCGACGGTGATCGGGTAATTGGTACGCTCTTCGCCACCGACGATGTGCATGCCCGCCATCGCGTCATGTGTTTCCAGTACTGACATGTCGGTACTGGCGCTGTGGCGGTAATTGAGCAGCGTGGTAAATAGAGGTAGTGGCGCCTTGACGCCACTACAGCGCTGTGCCAGCGCCAGCGGTGCCTGTTCATGGAGCAGCAGTGCGCTGAGTCCTTTGTAGGTATCGGTCAGCGCTTGTTCAGCACTGCATGCGGTAAGCGAAATGCGGATCGGTAGCGTGTTGATGAACATTCCAAGCACTCGGTCGGCCCCGGTGCTCCCTTGGAGTCGGCCAGAGAGCAGGGTGCCGAATACCACGTCGTCACGATCACTGCACGCCGCCAACACTTGCGCCCATGCGACGTGGAACAGGACAGCCGGGGTCACGCCGAAGCGGCGTGCGGCGTTGCGGATGCGCTGAGCCAGTTCAGTATTGAGTGGCAGCAATGCTTCACGGATCTGACTACCGCTGCCTTGGACGTTGATGATACTAAACGGTGCGGTCGGCTCATCGATGTCAGCGAGTTGGGCGCGGAAATACGCCTCATGCTCATCTTGCGGCACGGAGCGTGCTTGCGCGATGAAATCGCGGTAGGGCAGGGGAGTTGGTAGGGCGTCTGCGCGGTTTTGCAGCAGCAGACCAATTTCATCGATAATCAGTTCACGCGTAACGTGGTCAGCGACCATGTGATGGTTTAATAGGACTAGATGACACTGCAGCGTCAGTGGATCTTGTGCTAGGTAGACGGTCAGTAGTGGAGCGCGCCGCAGATCTAAGCGTAAGCGGCGCGGATCGGCATACGCGAGAAGCTGTTCGAGCACGTCAGTGCCGACTTGGGGTGTTAGTTCTTCGATTTGCAGCAGTGCGGTTCGCCATACGACCTGGACTGCTTGTGCCAGCCCGTCCCAATGGATAGCACTACGCAAGATATCATGGCGGTCAATGACCGTTTGCAGTGCGTCCAAAAAAGCGGTGGCCAGCGTGCGCTGATCGAACGTCATAACAGTGCGCAGCAGGTAGGCATCACCCTCGGCCTCGAGCAGATGGTGGAACAGAATTCCTTCCTGTAGCGGCGCAAGTGGATAGATATCCTGGATATTGGCGGCACCGCCAGCGACGTTGTTGGCGATCCGGTCAATCTGCTCCTGTTCGAGCGTCACTAGCGACAGCATGGCGGGCGTGATGCGGGTGCAGTTGGCGGTGATCAGGTTGGCTGGCGCCGCGATAGCATCGTGCTGCTCTCCGTGATGAGCTGCCGCGGCCAGCGCAGCGAGCGTCGGCGCCGTGAAGATCGTGCGTACATCGAGCGCAATGTCGCGTAGGCGCAGGCGCTCGATCATGCTGATGACCAGCAGGGAGTGGCCGCCGAGTTCAAAGAAATGGTCGTTGCGGCCAACGCGTTCAAGGCCTAACAATTCCTGCCAGATAGAGGCGATGGCGGACTCGGTGGCGCTTTGCGGTGCCTGATAGACACGCGTGGCGATGGCAGATTGGCCGGGAGCCGGTAAGGCTTTGCGGTCGAGTTTGCCGTTCGGTGTTAGCGGCATTGCGTTCAGTACAACGAAAGCGGACGGAATCATGTACTCGGGCAGCACGCCCGAGAGTGCGGCGCGCAATTCAGCGGCCTGCGGCGTGGCACCGTCGGTGGCGACGAGATAAGCGACCAGACGTTTCTCGCTCGTATCGTCTTCGCGGGCGATCACGGCGACCTCACGCACTCCGTGACAGGCGGCGAGCTTGGCTTCGATTTCACCGAGTTCGATGCGGAATCCACGTAACTTGACCTGGAAGTCGTTACGGCCGAGGTATTCGATATTACCGTCGGCCAGCCAGCGACCGAGGTCGCCGGTCTTGTACATGCGGGCCTGCGGATCGGTACTGAAGGGATCGGTGACAAAGCGTTCTGCTGTCAACTCGGGGCGGTTTAAATAGCCACGTGCAACTTGCACGCCGCCGATATGAAGTTCGCCTGCTACTCCAATCGGTACCGGCTGTCCACGCGCATCGAGTAGATATATCTGGGTATTGGCGATAGGCCGGCCGATCGGCACTGGGCCTGCGGGCATTGTGCTGCAGTTCCAATGCGTGACGTCGACGGCTGCTTCGGTAGGTCCGTACAGGTTGTGTAGTTGTGCATGCGGCAGCAGGCTGCAAGCGCGTTGCACGAGTCCATAGGACAAGGCTTCGCCGCTGCATAGCAGGTGACGGATGCTGGTGCAGCGGTCTATCGGCAGCTGGTCGACGAAGATTTGCAGCATGGACGGCACGAAATGCAGGATCGTGATGCCGCTACGTTCGATCAGCTCAATCAAGTAATGGGGATCTTGGTGGCTATTTGGGCGTGCCAATATGAGTCGTGCGCCGGCCAGCAGCGGCAGGAAGAATTCCCATACCGAGACGTCAAAGGCGAACGAAGTCTTTTGTAGCACACGATCGGCAGCACCGAGGGTGAATTGATCTTGTGCCCATAATAGGCGATTGACAACACCATTGTGTTGGTTCATAACACCCTTAGGCATGCCAGTGGAGCCGGAAGTGTAGATCACGTATGCGAGGTGAGCAGAACACAGGCCGAGGGCAGATGGATCGGGATTGGTACCCGGCTGGTTCGCCAGCACTGCGCTGGCATCGTCGATTGCCAATAATGGCACCGAGGTGACAGGTAAGAACGGCAGCAGAGCACGTTGAGTCAGCAGCATGGCAGGATTGCAATCCTGCAGCATGTAGTCAAGACGGTCTTTGGGATAGGCCGGATCAAGCGGGACATAAGCGGCACCGGCTTTGAGAATGCCAAGCAGACCGACGATCATCTCGATGCCGCGTTCGATGCAGATGGCTACCCGTTGATCAGGACCGATGCCCTGAGCGATCAGATAGTGGGCCAGCTGATTGGCGCGCTGATTGAGCTCGCCATAGCTCAGTTGTTGCTGCTCAAAAACCAGTGCAGTAGCCTCTGGATGTGCCGCTGCTTGTTGCTCGAACAGTTGATGAATCAACAGGTCACGTGGGAAGTCGACCGCGGTGTTGTTGAACTTCGTGCGGATATGTTGTCGTTGTGACGGTGTTAGTAACGGAATCTGGGAGACATATTGCTCGTCGTCGGTGATCATGCCTGAGAGAACAGTTTGTAAATGGCCGATCAGGCGCTCAATCGTGCCGTGATCAAACAAGTCAGTCGAATATTCGAGCAGGCCTGACAATGCATCGTGCGAATCCATTAATGTCAGCGACAAGTCGAACTGTGTTGTTTGAATTGGGGCGGGCGCTGGCGATAGGTGCAAGCCGGGCAGAATCAGTCGTCCCGAGCTTGGCGTATTGTCAAGGGATAGCATAGTTTGAAACAAAACATTGTGATTCATACTACGTACTGGTTGTGCTACTTCGACAATTTTTTCGAACGGCAGATCCTGATGGGTGTACGCATCCAGTGGGCGTTGGTGCACTTAAAAGTTGAAGTAAAAAGTACCCCAACCCCGATCATTTATGCAGGAACTTTCTGACTACGGACGGAGTTTGGGCGTCCAGCAGCGAGCATGCGATTTAACACAGCAACACCGACGGCGGCCTCGGTTTTTTGCGCTTCGAATCTGCGCGCACGCAGTCGAGGACCGATGATCGATTTATAGCGTCCCATGGTCGTTTCGACCAAAGCACGCTGTCCATAACCAGTGGCTTCTTGCCAAGCCAACCGACCCTCTGTATTGATCATGTCAAGATGGCGATTACGCTGACTTGGCGAACGCGATTGAGTACCAGGAACGGCGGTTTTACGGGGTGGGATAACCACCGCAATATCGTCACCATATTGCGCGATCGTTTGATAAGTGGGCGCGCCATCATAGGCACCATCGGCAGTGACTTTGTCGATTTGTTCGTCGACCTGATCCAGTAGTGGCCCCACTTGAGATGGGTCATCCGTATGCTGATCGGTGAGGATCTGCGCGACAATCATGCCTGCATCGACATCGACGGCCAGATGTAGTTTGCGCCAGCTACGGCGCGACTTCGCGCCATGTTTTTCTTCCAGCCATTGTCCTGCCCCAAAGACCTGCAAACCTGTGCTGTCGATGAGCACATGGAGTGGCCCCTTTGGTGCGGATGGTGACTTCGTTACCGTCAGTCCGACCGCCCGTCTGCTGACCGTGGTGTGATCCGGTGCCGTGATTGTCAGGTTCATCAGTGTCAGCACGGAAGCCATTAACCCTTCGGTTTGTCGCAGGGCCATTTTGAAGGCGGAGCGCAGCATCAGACTCGTCTCAATGGCGCTATCCCGATAGCGAGCCTGACCATTTGGCCCTACGCTTTGCCACTGATCTAATGCTGCGTCTTCAATCCACAACGTCAGGCTACCGCGCCGCCGTAATCCTGCTTCATATTCCGGCCAATTCTGAACCTTGAACGACATCTTAGGTATATGATGACGGCGATCGTCGTTGTGTTTGTTGGGCATCGGGGCGATCAGTAAAATTGAGGCCGCATCGTAACATCACCGCTTTTCGAGTTTGAAGTGCACCAACGCCTTTATATACTGAATTGACATTGACATTGACATTGACATTAGCTCACTTTGCATTTAAAAATCAGGTCGAGATCCTTTTGAATGGGATTGTGAGCCTATCGGCGTGTTCTGCAACCATTTTTTATTGGACGATCACGATTGTTATTCCTTTGCAGTTAACTGCGCGCAGCGGGTTGATCGACAAACTTTACTCTAATTCATTTACCTAGAATGTGTTGAAATTAGGTAGGGTACAGGAATAATCGAAATGTCAGTCCAGCCGTTTTGCTATCCTAGTCTTGTATATTGAACGAAAAGACAGTTCGCGGCACATAGCTTACCGGTTGATATATTGCTGATTTACGGTTTATGGCTTATACATGTATCAAAGTTAAAGCATTGGAGATGAAATTGTCTAAATCGTGTTTGTTGCTAGTATTAATTGTGTCTATTCCGCTTGTTTCGAAGGGGCAGTCCAACTCGTCTGAATCAAATAAAGAAAATCTACCGATAGCAGACTGGAATGCAGACGTAAATTTTAAGAATTTACGCACAGAATATGGCGCCATGAGCCGATTTGAAGAATTGTGCGACGACCATCAAGTGACTCAAAAGATGGTCGTTGCAATGAATACCAAGAATGATGATGATATTCTAAAATACACACACATTAGGCTCGGCACTTGTCCTGTAGATATTGGTGCTCATCTTTATTTGGCGACAGCTCTGCAAAGAAAGGGGCAGTCGGCTGAAATGGCAGCCCATTTTCGATGGGCGACGGGCTTGATGAAATCGATACTGGATACTGGAGATGGCAAATCGTCGAGGACAGCATATGAAGTGATCTCGATCGCAGAAGAAAAACAGGTAGTTAGTTATTTTCGTTTAAGAATTGCCAGTCAGTCACTTGAAACCTCGCCGTACCGCGACAGAATCGAGTCTGTTGATCAGACTGGAGCCAAACAAATTATCTACTTCAATCCAGATGCCTATTTTAAGCGTCTTCAAAAAAAGTTGAATATTAAGGTTGATTTAGATGGTGTTCCGGAAAATAAATAGCCGCTTCATTAATGCCGTATTTGAATAGTAAAAAACGGTACATAGCGGCAATTGCAACTAGGTTTCAGAGTCGGCTTTCAACGCTATGCCGACACTAATAGTAAGCATATGAACTTCAGAAGAAAAATTCAGAAAATTGTTGGCAGTACTTACCGCTATGCTCTGTTCTATAACTTCTCAGGTGGTCTACGTTTCGAATTATCGTAGGGGGACTGTTATGTTTATTGTCATCATTATTGGATGATTGAGGCTTAAGTCGTATTCCTAACTGTTTTTTGAGTTCAGACGATGTCAATGATTCGAAGACTAAGATGGGCTTTAATTTTTATAGAACGACCCTTCCCTTAAAGATCTGCTCAGCCGTTGAGTAAACTATATCGCTAACCATACTCTAAGGGCAGGCAATAATACCAAAGATATCAACAAGGGAAATTGATAGCAAATGCCAGAATTTTTTAATAACCATTCGAATGTCCAATGCAAGGTCGTTATTCAAAAATCAGCTTTAAATTTCAGTTGATGCCTTGTTCAAGCAGAGCGATTTGTTTTGGCAGGCAATGACGCTTCAGATCAAATTTGTCTAGGATTGTTTGGCGCGCAGCGAGTCTAATCTGAGCCTGACTTTCTCTTGCGCTGCAGATGGATGCGACTATACGAACCAAAGCATCCGTATCAAAGAAGTCCACCAAGTAACCATTCTCTTGATCCAGGATGACCTCTTCAACTGGTGCCGTACGTGAGCCCACCACCACACAGCCAGCCGCCATCGCCTCTAGCATTGACCATGACAATATAAATGGATACGTCAGATAAATATGGGCAGATGAAATTTGCAGCATTTTAAGGAAATTTGTGTAGGGTATTTTTCCTAAAAAATGAACGCGTTTTAAGTCTAGTTGCGATCCAACTTCCTCCAACAGTGCTTGACGCCATGTCATATTGAGTAGGCCTTGACCGTAAGAGACACTATCTCCCCCAAGAATAAGCACTTCCGCATGAGGTCTGGCACGCAGTAAATCTGGCAAAGAACGCATAAAACTCATAAAACCACGACAAGGTTCCAAATTGCGATTAACGAAAGTAATGACCTCATCGTTAGAAGTTAGCCAACGACCATCAGGTAATTGGAACCGAGCAGCAGGATCTGGCTTGACGGTATCTGTATCAATCCCATCATGAATAACCTCAATACGATCCTGAACAATTGAAGGGTAACTTTGACGTTGCCACTGTGTTGGACTGATCCCTACATCCATACATGACAAGGATTGCAGTTGCACCATATTGCGTAGCCTGAGCTTAAGCTTATCGTCCTCAGACGTAGGCAAGGCTGGATCAAATCCTATATCTTGTCCTTCCGCCTGATAATAAAACTCGCAAAAACTCACCAGTCGACAAGCAGGAAACACATCCTTCACAAATAAAGCCTCGCCCCACCCAGGATGGACCAATACCACGTCAGGGATGAAACCCCGTTTTTTTAAATCCAGCAAACCACGATAGACCGCTTGCCCTCGACGAACAGCGAGCTCTAATGAATCAAGCCAAGGATGCGTGAGCATCGCATCTGCTGGCATTTCATAACCAGCCAAATAAGCACCCGGCATTGCATCACGAAAATTATCGCGCACTTATGTCATCTCACCCAGACCAATGAATTGACTGTGGATGATGCTTTACGCACTTAGAAAGAAATTACCGGAACTGCCCAGATAAGTTTTGCTGAATTAGTAGCAAAAGTATAGTGAGGTAACCTACATAAAAAGAATAACTTCTATTATCAGTCTACCAACCTATTTAGATCATAAAAATCATAACAATAAAGAACTAAGTTGCAATAAAAATAGTGCCCAAGCCAAAATAAAGAAACCTTACAAAAACTTACATATGAAAAGAAAGTGATTTGATACATTCACTGGATTTTGTAAATTTAGTAAGGTTTAGTTACATCATTAAAAGAAGCTTATGTTAACTTATAAATAATTTATAGAGATAAAACGGCGGAGATTCGTGTACATGAAGTTAAAAAACGTCTTTGAGATGATGCTACCTATTCTCCTATGTGCTCTGCCAATCGCGGCGAAGTCGCAAGGAGATTTGAGCGCTGGTAAATCAACGCAAACGAAAGAAGAGTCAATGGATACAAAATTTCATGCGCCATACCCATTTACTGCCCAAGAACTATGGGCAAATTTGCTGACAATTGCAGCGAAATTCCCTGAGAGTGCATCTAGAGAAAACGTTGAAAAAATGTGGGGAATAAAAATGGTTCAGGCTATCGGGACAATAAATTCTCGCACTGAGTTAAATCCAACCGTTATTGAGGCCCTTGATGGCCGTGATTGGTATTTTGCTCTATCAATGGATGTAGAAAAGTCGATAACTAAATATTTTAATTTTTCTTGGAAGTATTCACCCTTTGGATACTTACAAGCTCCTCCAGATAGTCTGTGTATTGATGTCAATCAAATTAGGACAGATCTTGAAAAAGCTGGTTGGAAGTTTCATTCAAAAGGACATCCAGAGCGGAATAATATATTTGAAACTAGATATAAGAAATCCACGAATGAAACTTTAACGCTTATCTCTGCTGAGGGAAAAGATTATGCTTGCTTGTATAGCATGGATCTATTTTCTAAATAAATTTTTATAAAGTACAAAATGACTCCACTTAACGATAAATTAAAAGCAATAATTGCATCTTTTGTAAACTCTCCTGGCGTAGGCGTAAATTCAAAGGCTTATCGTTTGCTCATATCCGCTTTTAATGCGTCGGACACCCTTACTGCGGAATTTAACGAATTAGCTAACAAAGAGCAACTTAATGGTTTTAATCTGAATGCAAGCCCAGGGACTGGAGCATCATTTGACCCTGGTAATAAAACCATTCAGTTGAACATAGAAAATCTCGAATCCACGTTGGCGAGGGGAAATGAGGGGATTGCAGATTTCGTTTTTCAATTAGGCCACGAGGGTGGTCATGCTTACGATGCATGGTCAACATCGCCTTTAAACGTTGGTGCTAGCATTGCAGAAAAAAATTTTTTTTCTGATGCAAAAAATTTGCTGTCCTCAGGAGGTGATGGGGAGTCGATGACAGCATTGTTACAAAAAGTCTTGTTAGTTAATGGTAACGATGAAGCGAATGCTCAGATATACGGTTGGAACGCTTTAGTCAGTGCGGTTCAATATTTTAATCCAGGAATTGATTCTCTCCCTGAACTTGGAGGCTTGTTAAAGGATTCTAGTTATTATGCAAAGTATTTCATTAACACTAAAGGCCCTATTCCTGGATTGACATTTGATCAAGGTGGTTATAGTGTTGACCATACCGTTGCTAACATAGGGGCGGAAGTAGGAATTTATTACAATAATCCAAACGCATTTGGTGTAAAAGAAGATTCGACTCAATATAACTATATTGCTTATTACCTTGATTCATACCTTTCCCAATTGGCTAATATTACAAAGAACATGCCAAATAATGGAATGGTGGACTTTTCATATTCTAGTCTTGGAATTGCGGACACTAACTTAACTAACGGATTTTTAGATCCAGCTTATGGTTACAGCTTTAATGTTAAAAATTCTGACACTGGAATTACTTATGCGTATAACAGCAACGATGTATCTAAAATAAAAAGTATCACAAAGACGGTAGACAATATTGTGACCGTACAAAGTACTGATCCTCGATTAAATGAGGATTTAGGTGCTATTTACAGTAGCTCACTAAATCATAATTTGGTTAATGTTTATACTGACAATACGCGAACGGTTTTAAAATACTCGACCAGTACTTCAGTAAGCACTGATGGTAAAACAGTTAATACATTAGTTGATAGCAACGGAGATGGAAATCCCGATACTGTTAGCATGGTTTCCTACACGGATTCATCGAAATTTGCGATCAGTACTGAAACAAATTTTGTATTTGATTATGATACGAACACAGTCACCGTTTTTAAACAAGATAACAATGGTGGTTCTGGTGCAGGAGCCTGCACCTTTCAAAAAGCGGTTTACTCAATAAGTGATCTACATTCTGCATTTGATCTTACTTCTCCCACTGGTATTAATGACTTAGGCAATGGGTGGTTGAAACTCCCCGCAATAAGTGACGTATCTGGTACCCAGACGACATTTGATGGTGAGATTTTGACCGCTATTGTGAGTGGAAAAGGCGCCGTGCTCGATGGTTCTGGTGAAGAACTAACTTTCGCAGACGGAGCAAGCGCAACAATTAACGGCACTCCTCAATCAATCGTTTTAGGGAAAAGCGCGTCAATTACGGTTTCAGGGGATACTTCAATACAGTTAGGAACCGCTGCACCGATTTCAGTCTCTGGAAAAAGTGAAATTTCCACCGGTGATAGTGGCGAAACTCTACAAGTAGTAACTCACATAGATGGGCAATCACCTTCAACAACTGTAATTACGTATGGCGAAAATAGTAGTGGCACCATCGCAATTGATGGCGCAGCCCCTGTTAAATTTGTAGCCGGTCAAGCCGTTAGCGTGACTGACTCAGGTGATGTCGTGATTGCAGAGCACGAGTCAAATGGTAATACACTCAACACCATTATCTCCAAGGGTATAACCACAACTACCGAGACAGATCCAAATGGCACCGAAGTTTCCAGCGTTGTGCAGCAACTGTCTGCGGCAGGACAAACGATCGTCAATTCCTTGCCATCCATTGTCGATGCACTCAATTTATTAAAAGCCTTACAATCAGGCAAGCCGCTTCCGATCGCTGCGACAGGTTTGACCTTAGCAAATGCGCTCACCAACAACAATCTCTCAGAACTCTCTGGTGCGGCGAATGTTGCCAACGGTTTTCTCAGCATACTGTCATTAGAAAATGCGCTAAAAAACGGTGATGCGGCAGCAGTAATCAGATCAGGTGCCCAATCGCTCAACTACGGATTACAGGCTTATACGGAGTACTTAAGTGTAACGTCAGGAAGTCAGATGAGCGCGCTGTCCGGGAATCTGGGCACATTTGATTTTGCATCAACCTTACAACAAGATTTGCCGGTGATCAGTCTGATCACCGATCTCGCTGACGGCAATGATGTCGGAGCGGTGCTCGATGCTATTTCGCTTATACCTGCTCTAAGTTGGGTAGGTCCTGCGTATGCAATCTTCACTACAATTGAAGGTCTGCTTGGGATTAACGCGCCACCGACACCATGGGGTTCTGGTCACTACATTACCAATGCTAACGGCACGGTAGGACTAAGCGTTACTGGTGCGAGCGGTGGAGCTGAGGCAGTTACCAATTTGATGAACGGTCTAGTGAACCAGTTAAATAGTATAGTCTCGGCAGAAAATTCCCTAAGTCCGTTAACACCGATAGGCTTAATTGCGAGCCGACTCCCGGGTATATCGTTCGATGGTCAGATTTATACGTTAACGATGATCGATCCGTTGACTGGAGCAGACCAGTCTACACGATTTAATACGTATGGCGATCCTATTGGTAACCGTTTCACACCAGGTTTTAATAGCGCTAATCTCAGTACCCAATTTATCAATAATGCCGCGTCGCGTGAAGCAGTCGCTCCGCAATGGGAAGCACAAACAGTGCTTCAACAACTTGCCACAGGTGATCCTGAAGCGGGCTACACCGATATACAAATTGCTGGTCACTCCGGTCAATTAGCAGCACCAATCGATCCAGGGGCAACAACCCAAGACTTCAAACCAGTTGTTCTTGATTTAACCGGTAATGGGATTCAGACCATTGCCAAAGCTAACAGTAATGCTTCATTCAATGTAGACAATACCGGCTTCCTCAAGAAAACTGCATGGATTAGTCCTAGCGACGGATTCTTGGTGTTAGACAAGCTCGACAACGGCGTCATTGACAACGGTAGCGATCTCTTCTCGAATGCTAATGTCAGTACTGCAGTACGTGGTTTGCCATCACTAAAAGCGGTTGACGGTAATGAGGATGGCATATTGGACAGTTCCGATGCCGTGTTCTCACAGCTTCAAGTTTGGCAAGATACCAATGGCGACGGCGTAGCACAAAAGACGGAATTACATTCGCTCGCGAGTTTAGGCATTACCTCACTGAACTATGCACAAGGCACTTTTGTACGAAACGGTAAAGCCTATCAAATGGCTTCACCAGATCTCACTGCCGATCTGCAAGGTGAAAAAATTTCTGTCGTGCCTCAAGGTATTCAGATTACCAATACCAACGGACAATCGACCATCGTCGTTAACAACGCTAATGTCATTGTAGATGTACCACCGGTGATTAAACCGCCGGGTGTTCCAGGTGTCCCTACCGATCCAGGTACGCCAACTACCCCGACCACTCCGACGATACCGGGTTCGTCAAACTTACTAAAAATAGAAAATACTAGCGGTGCAGGGCCTTATCCGAACGATACGGTCTTGACCTGGGATTTTAATGCGCAGATTAAGGACAGGAATCCGAATGATCCGTCTGCCAGACTGTTTGGTGTAGTTGCCACCGCGGATACCCACGGAACGGTCGTCATGAATAACGGGATCATTACGTACACACCTGATTTGTACTACTACGGACCGGTGAGTTTTAATTACGAAGGTACAGACGATACTGGCCAAGTATTGACCGCACAAATGAGTCTCAATCTTAGCTGGGATGCAATACCTATCACGATCTCAAATGAAATTTTATCGAATGATAATCAAGGTACCTACACCGGGCAATTTAGTGTCAGTGATGCCAATGACAATAAGCTGACCTACACGTTAGTGGGCAAGCCTAAGTACGGTATCGTATCGTTGGGACAAGACGGTAGTTGGGAGTATGATCAAACCCAAGCCAATCCGCATAATGTCAGTTTGCAAGGGGGTTACGATAGTTTTTACGTCAAAGTCACCGATGCACAAAATGTTAGCGGCTATTATCAAGTCACTGTTCAAGATATCTTTGGATCGCTTGATCCTATCGTGTTGGATATCAACCATCAAGGCATCACGACTACCCCAGTTGATGGTAGCAACGTATTCTTTAACGGCAGCGGCGATGGTTACCGTCATAAAACAGCATGGATCGGTAACAACGATGCATTCCTGTTTTATGATCCAAGCGGCAAAGGTCAGTTCATAGACGGCAAGCAACTCGACTTCAAAAACTATGTACCAGGCGCTGCCTCAGATTATGCAGCTTTACAATCTTTCGACACCAATAAAACAGGGGTACTCAATGCCAGCGACGCGGCTTGGAGTAATTTGTTTGTGTGGCAGGATGCCAATGGAAACGGTGTCGTTGATCCAGGTGAAGTTAAAAGTATGGCGCAGGCGGGACTGAGTTCCATTTCATTGAACACCACCGGACAATCATCGATTCAAAACGGCACTTTAATTGATCCAACTTTTAGTGCCACCATGACCGACGGCAGCACAATACAAGCGGTCGAAGCCAATCTGGCAGAGTCAACGCAGGTACTCATGCCGAATGCGGATGGTACGACGACGGTCGTCGATAAACCAATCTTTGCAGCGGCACAAACGATTACTGGCGATGGATTATTACTAGGTACGAACGGTAACGTCCAGATCATCGGTGGAGACGGCAATGATGTTGTCTTCTCTGGCGACGGCAATGACTATATATCTGTCGGTAACGGTAAAGACGTTATCTACGCTGGTAATGGCAATGATGAAATTAAGGTCGGTAATGGCGACGATGTCATCAACTTAGGATCGGGAACCGATTTGCTCGTTGCTGGCAATGGCAACGATGCGATTATTGCTGGTGGCGGAACCGATATTATCTTCGCAGGCAATGGCGATAATCTGGTGTATGCAGGTCTTGGAAACGATGTGGTTCGACTAGGCGACGGCAATAACACGGTCGTCGGCGGTAAAGGGGCAATCGCCGTTTTTGTTGGTAACGGTAACAACCAATTGCAAGGAGGCGATGGTGTGTCACGTTTGCAAGTGGGATCAGGTAACAATACTCTGGCGGCTGGTACCGGTATCGCGACACTGATTGGTGGAACGGGTAACAATACCTTTGTCATCAACAATGTAGCCGATGTCATTACGACCCAAGCGAATAGTAAGAGCAATAATGTTCAAACCTCAGTCAGCTACACGCTGGGCGCGAATATGCAAAATCTAACAGGTCTGGGTAACGCTAACCTTACTTTGACCGGTAATGATTTGAACAACGTGATTCTGGGTAACGCTGGTAACGACACCTTAGTTGCAGGATCCGGCAATGACACCTTAATTGCGGGTGCAGGATTAGCCACCATGATGGGTGGCGTTGGACACAACACGTATGTGGTCTACCATGCTGGCGATGTGATCAAGACCAAAGCGGGCAGCCTGAGTAATGAGGTTCAGGCAGGTGCGAGTTATACACTCGGCAGCGGATTACAAAATCTGACAGGTATTGGTAAAGCGGACATCACCCTAACAGGTAACGATCAAACCGATGTCATTACCGCCAATAACGGAAATGATACTTTGGTCGCTGGTACTGGCATTGCTACTCTGGTGGGTGGTCTGGGACGTAACACCTTTGTGATCAACAATAAGAATGACGTGATCAATGTCAAGGCAGGTAGTATCAGTAATACGATACAAACCTCAGTTGATTTTACCTTGTCAGCCAACGAACAAAACCTGGTTGGAACAGGGAATGCGGCATTAACACTAACGGGTGGTAGCCAAGACGGTGTCACTGTTTCTGCAAATAGTGGCAACGACACATTGGTTGCAGGTAGCGGTATTGCAACCCTGATCGGCGGCTTTGGCAATGACACTTTCATCGTCAATAATGTCAACGATATCGTACAGGCGCAAGCAACAGTTACGCCAAATACGAACACAAACACAAACACAAACACAAACACAAACACAATTCAAACCAGTGTCAGTTACACCGCATCCCAGAATGTCCAAAACTTGATCGGTACTGGTAACGCCAATATCAAGCTGACAGGCAACGGGCTAAATAATCTGATTCAAGCCAATTCAGGTAATGACACGATAGTCGCCGGAGTTGGCAATGTCACGATGATTGCCGGTAGTGGCATTGATAGCTTCATCGGTGGTAGTGGCACGGATACGTATCAGCTCGGCAATGGCTCAGATATCTTATTGCTCGGCAGTGGCATAAGCCAAGTTACAGGTACGAACGGCAACAATACGCTGACCGGTGACGTCAGCGGTACTGCCAATGTCAGCCTAGGAGACGGTACTAACCTCATTGATGTAAGTAGTAACGATAACGCCAATAAAGTCACACTGGGTAATGGCAACGACAGTGTGTTAGCTGGCAACGGTAATAACACCCTTACACTGGGCTCAGGTGCTGATAGTGTCACGGCCGGCAATGGCAATAATATTGTCACAACGCTTGATCTTACCGGCAAGGTCGATACCATTACGCTTGGCGATGGTAACAATACCCTTTCTGCAGGAAATGGTAATGACATCGTCTCATTGGGCAAAGGTAGTAATGTTGTCCAGACTGGCAACGGTAACAGTATGCTGTCCGGGACGAATGGTGCTAATAGCATTACCGTTGGCTCTGGAAATAATCAGATCAAATTCGGCAATGGTAGCGATACGATCAACGCTGGTAATGGCGCTAATCTCATCACGCTGGGATCCGGCAACGACAATGTGCAGGCGGGCAATGGCAACAACACCGTAACGACAAGCGATGTCGCCGGTAGCGTGGATAAGATCACCTTAGGTGACGGAAGCAACCACGTGACAACCGCCAATGGGAATGATCTGATTAATTTGGGTCAAGGCAATAACAGCGTTATCACAGGCAGCGGCAGCAGCATCGTCAGTGCAGGGGATGGAGCCAATAACATCACGGTCGGCTCTGGAGCCAATCAAATCAAGTTGGGTAATGGTAACGACACGGTTCTGGGTGGAAATGGCGTCAATATCTTAACCTTGGGTTCGGGTAATAACCAGGTTCAACTGGGTGATGGTAATGACGCAGTGACTACGTCGGATCTGATCAATAGTGTCAATACGATCAAGCTCGGACAAGGTAATAATACCGTTCACACTGGCAACGGCAATAGTACGATCCTTGCTGTTAATGGAACCAACAGTATCGTCGTGGGTGCCGGATCAAACCAAATTAAACTCGGTAATGGTAATGACACGATCATTGCTGGTAACGGTGCAAATACGATCACATTAGGCACGGGTACCAATAGCCTGCAAATGGGTAATGGCAATAATATGGTAACTGTTGCCGACGCTGCCAATACAGTGAATACGATACAAGCAGGGGATGGTAATAACCAAGTCACGACCGGTAATGGAAATGATGTCGTCACCCTAGGCTCTGGTAATAATGTCTTACAGACCGGTAACGGTAATAGCTCGATGACCGTTGGTAATGGTAATGACACTATCAGCAATGGCAGCGGCAATAATGCAATCCATGCTGGTTTGGGTAACGTGAACCTGACTAATCATGCTGGTAACGATACGGTCTACCTGTCACCAGCGATTCAAACTGGCACCTTGAACTTTGCGGTTAGTGGCCAAGATCTGGTAGTCACCCAAGCAAGTGCGCAGGGAAGCATCAAGCTTGTTGGTGGCAATGTGGCGGGATCTGGAACTACTACCTTTGTGGAAGGAAATGGTAACTACCTCTCCAACCTGGATAATGGTAGCTATCGTCTGACCACCGGAAATGGCAACGATACGATTGTCGGTGGCAACGGTAGCGATACGATCGCACTAGGTTCGGGTAATAACAGCGTCAAATTAGGTAACGGTAATAGTCAAATTGCTGTCGGTAACGGTACTAACACCGTGACTGTTGGCAATGGTAATAACTCGATTGTCACAGGTAGTGGTACTAACGCAATTTACCTTGGTTCCGGTAGCCAGTCCCTGACCAATCAAGGCGGTATCGATACGGTTTATTTGTCTCCATCCATTCTCAGCGGCAATTTAAATTTTGCGGTGAGTGGACAAGATTTGCTGATCACCGAACCGAACGGACAAGGTAGTGTGCGTCTGGTTGGCGGGAATTCTGGGACGACATTAGGCAGTACCAACTTCGCTTTCGGCAATGGTAACGGCAATGGTAATTATCAAGTCAACTTTGACAATGGTAGTTACCAGTTCACTGCAGGAAATGGCAATGACACCGTCGCAGGCGGTAACGGAAACGACGTCATCACACTGGGCACAGGTAGTAATAATGTTCGCCTAGGTAATGGCAATGATGTGGTGACTACTGCGGACGGTTCCGGTGTTTCTAACGTCATCCAGGTCGGCAATGGAAACGATCAAGTCAAAGTGGGTAACGGCAACAATAATCTGACACTAGGGACAGGATCCGATGTGGTCATTGCTGGTAATGGTACCAATACCATCACTGCCAGTTCAGGCACCAGCGCCGATACGATCACCTTAGGCTCAGGTAAAAATAACCTGACAGTCGCTGACGGTAATAACCAAATTAACAGCACGGACGCTGCTTCAATTGTGGATACAATGAATATCGGTAATGGTAATAATAAGCTTAGTTTAGGTAATGGCAATGACGTGATTTATCTCGGTAAAGGGAACAACACGGTCGGCTTTGGCAGCGGTAATTTGCAACTACACACGGGTAATGGCAACAATATAGTCAATGGCGGTAACGGCAATAACAGCGTACAACTGGGTAGCGGCTCTAATACCGTAACTTTAGGCAGTGGTACGAACGGCCTGACGTCGAGTGATATTGTTGGTAGTAGCAACGCCTTTAACTTGGGTAGTGGTAGCAACACTGTAAATCTGGGACAAGGCAATAACGCGGTCACAGCCGGTAACGGTAGCAACACGATCAATGGTTCCAGCAGCAACGGCAACGAAACCATACGTCTTGGCTCAGGTAAAAACAGTATTGCTCTTGGCAACGGAAACGATAGCGTCACAACAGCGGAAATTGCTGGTGTGGTCGAAACCATTCGCCTGGGTAGCGGAAATAACATCGTCACGGTAGGGCAAGGAAATAACGCGATCACTGCAGGCAATGGTACCAATATCATCAATGGCGGTAATGGTAATAATAATATCAACCTCGGCTCAGGCAAAAACAATATCACGCTCGGTAACGGCAACAATATCCTAGTTACCTCCGATACCAGCACAGTGAGCGATACTATCCAATTAGGGAATGGTAACAATCAAGTGAATGTCGGCAGTGGTAGCGATATGCTGACAGTAGGTAGTGGATCTAACCAGATCACACTAGGTGCAGGCAAACATCAAGTGACACTGGGCAATGGCATAGATACGATTAGCACTAGCGGTGGTAGCGATATCATTAATCTGAATGCGGGTCAGTACACACTCAGCAATAATAGCGCCCAAGTCACGATCAACTTAGTTGGCGTCACCTCTTACCAACTAAAGGCACAGCGGGTAGGAAATAATCTCGTGTTGACGGGTACCGGTTCGACTGAAAAACTGACAGTAAATAACTGGTTTGGAGGCGCTAAGTTTGCGACGCTCACGACCAGTGACGGCCGTAGCTATTCCAGCACTGATATCGCGGCACTAATACAAACGAGCACGACATCTAATGCCACCACGACGGTCTCGGTGATTCAAATCGTTCCACCAACACCGACATCAGCTACCGTTAGTTCTTTCAGTAGTTCTTCTAACCAGTTCCTTGGAGATGCTCTAAGCGACGACCAACCCAATTTTGCTACTACACTCAATCCGATCGTTAGGACGACACCAACCAGCTCAGCACAGATCTCATCCAATGTATTGAATAAATCACTGGTGAGAGTTGCATCAGTTACCGTTCCAAGTGTGGATGAGGCAATAAACGCAGAGGTGACTTCCACCGTATCAGGAACAACAAGTTCTGCACAAATCACAGACAATGCACTGAATCTAACGTTTGTAAAAATGACGGCTGATCCAATGCAAAATAGTGAGCAAAGCTTAGCGTCTGGTGCTGCAGTCACAGTAACAACAGCACCAGTAACGACAACAAGTTCTGCACAAATCACAGACAATGCACTGAATCCAACGTTCGTAAAAATGAATGCGGATCCAATGCAAAATAGTGAGCAAAGCTTAGCGTCTGATACTGCAGTCACGGTAACCACAGCGCCAGTACCGACAGCGAGTTCTGCACAAATCACAGACAATGCACTAAATCCAACGTTTGTAAAAATGAACGCGGACCCTTTGCAGAGCGGTGATCAGCCAGCGGTATCAGAGGCAATTTCTATGCTGGCAGGTAGAGTAACCAGTTCATCACAAATTTCGTCTAATGTCTTGAATCAGATGTTTGTCAAACTAATTGCCGATCCAGCGCAGCAAATGGATCAAAGTGCTTTGTTTGACACATCCGTATCGACAGGTGGTTCAAGTAAAGGAAGTCCAACTCAAATTTTGGTGGGAACGAGTATGAACCAGTTGATCAGCGCTATGAGTAGTTTCGCGCCATCGTCAGCAACCGAAACTCAACTTTTAGCAGCCAATAGTTTAGTTCAATCAAAACCACTGTTAGCCGCAGCACACTAGTAAAGTATTACTCCAACGGGACAGCAAGGCGTCATTCGCTTTGGCTGTCCCGTTGGATTTATGACGAATTGAAATAATGACAGACCATCAAACCCAAGCCTCTGGTATACAACCAGATTCCACTAATGAGCAGGAAGAAATAACAGATTCTGGTCTTTTTGCATTTATGATGATTGCCAGCTTCCATGGTGTCGCTGTTGATGCCGCAAAACTGAGACATGAGTTTGGACAAGAGTCGTTTACTGGTCAAAAAATTTTATTGGCTGCAAAATACTTAGGACTCTCTGCCAAGCAAGTATTACAACCGCCCGAACGGTTAGCTAGTGCACCGGCGTTGGTGCACTTAAAAGTTGAAGTAAAAAGTACCCCAACCCCGATCATTTATGCAGGAACTTTCTGACTACGGACGGAGTTTGGGCGTCCAGCAGCGAGCATGCGATTTAACACAGCAACACCGACGGCGGCCTCGGTTTTTTGCGCTTCGAATCTGCGCGCACGCAGTCGAGGACCGATGATCGATTTATAGCGTCCCATGGTCGTTTCGACCAAAGCACGCTGTCCATAACCAGTGGCTTCTTGCCAAGCCAACCGACCCTCTGTATTGATCATGTCAAGATGGCGATTACGCTGACTTGGCGAACGCGATTGAGTACCAGGAACGGCGGTTTTACGGGGTGGGATAACCACCGCAATATCGTCACCATATTGCGCGATCGTTTGATAAGTGGGCGCGCCATCATAGGCACCATCGGCAGTGACTTTGTCGATTTGTTCGTCGACCTGATCCAGTAGTGGCCCCACTTGAGATGGGTCATCCGTATGCTGATCGGTGAGGATCTGCGCGACAATCATGCCTGCATCGACATCGACGGCCAGATGTAGTTTGCGCCAGCTACGGCGCGACTTCGCGCCATGTTTTTCTTCCAGCCATTGTCCTGCCCCAAAGACCTGCAAACCTGTGCTGTCGATGAGCACATGGAGTGGCCCCTTTGGTGCGGATGGTGACTTCGTTACCGTCAGTCCGACCGCCCGTCTGCTGACCGTGGTGTGATCCGGTGCCGTGATTGTCAGGTTCATCAGTGTCAGCACGGAAGCCATTAACCCTTCGGTTTGTCGCAGGGCCATTTTGAAGGCGGAGCGCAGCATCAGACTCGTCTCAATGGCGCTATCCCGATAGCGAGCCTGACCATTTGGCCCTACGCTTTGCCACTGATCTAATGCTGCGTCTTCAATCCACAACGTCAGGCTACCGCGCCGCCGTAATCCTGCTTCATATTCCGGCCAATTCTGAACCTTGAACGACATCTTAGGTATATGATGACGGCGATCGTCGTTGTGTTTGTTGGGCATCGGGGCGATCAGTAAAATTGAGGCCGCATCGTAACATCACCGCTTTTCGAGTTTGAAGTGCACCAACGCCCCAAAAGGGGCCTTAGTAAATGCGCCGTACTCTAATGAATCTTGTCTTAATTTTCTCACTTATTTCAGCAAATGCTGGAGCAGTGGAAAGCATTTGCTTTGGCACGGTAAGCAATGGAAGGCTCGAAAGTGGCGTCCAGTTGCCAGATAAAGGAAAAAAACTTCACGGCATACAGTTCGTTTGGCATCGCACTTGGCAGAAACCATGTTCACTCCAAGGTTTCAGAGATAGTTTTAACTGCTTATCGCTCCTTGGAACGAACGGCAACTGGTAAAGTTTTCGTATACGGCGAAACGGGGTGGGCGAAAGGCGGTCGAATTAGGCCTCATAAGACCCATAGGAATGGTTTGTCAGTCGATTTTTTTGTGCCAGTTGTCAATGATGCCGGTCATTCAGTAACATTACCCACAAACGTAACTAATAAGTTCGGTTACAACATCGACTTTGATACCGACGGGAAATTCGAAACTTATAGCATCGATTTTGAAACCATCGCAGAGCACCTTTACCAACTTGACATTGCAGCCAAAGCACTTGGAGCTGGACTCGCTCTTGTGATTATTGATCCCCCATACATCGAAAAGCTAATTGCAACAAAGCATGGAGACTACATAAAATCCCATATCAATTTTATGAAGGGTAATGCTTGGGTACGCCACGATGAACACTATCACGTGGATTTTTTGGTGTCTTGTAAGTCTATTAGCCTTCAATAATTTCCACTTCACTGGCTGCTTTCAGTCTGAATTTGACTGTTGCACCAGACTAATAGCTGAGATCTGGCAAACATGGCAATGGCGGCAAGAACGGCGCAGTAGATGCTGGTCATATCACCTGCGCCCGTGCGATATGGCTCTGCGGTTCGTCATTCTGCGCAAAGACTTCCTTGGCTGCGAATAGACCGTTTAGTGCGGCAGGAAAGCCAGCGTAGACAGCCATTTGCATGATGACCTCAACGATTTCCTGCTCGGAGCAGCCAACGTTGCGAGCGCCGTGGATATGCACTTTGAGCTGAGGCGCAGCGTTGCCTAGCGCGGTGAGCGCCGCCACCACGGCGAGTTCCCTCGTCTTGAGATCGAGACCAGGCCTCGAATAGATGTCGCCAAAGGGAAACTCAATCAGTAGCCGAGCAAAGTCAGGAGCGATGTCGCGCAGACTTTCAATGACATTTTCACCAGCCTGACCATCAACCTCCTTTAGCTTTGCCCAGCCCCGCAGATAGCGTTCGTTGTTCATCTCAGTTCCTTTACGTTAAATTGTGGGCACACTTTATATCTCGTTTTGCAATGCATCCAATACCATTTTTGTGATACCTTTTCGGTATGAATGAATCTATTGACCTGCGACAGCTTCGCTATTTCCTAGCATTGAGTGAAGAACTCAATTTCGGACGTGCAGCGCTGCGATTGCACATCTCGCAACCACCGTTGAGCAGGCAGATCCGCCAGTTGGAAGATCAACTTGGCGTGGAATTATTCCTGCGGATCAAGTCAGGGGTAGCACTGACAGAAGCCGGTGCGGCATTCCTGCCCGAAGTAAGAAAAACATTGCTGCAAGCGGAAAAAGCGATTGCTGTGGCCAGAGCGGCACGAGGTGCCGAGGATGGGCAGTTTGTCGTAGGCTACACGACCGTGTTCGACCGCAGCGCGATCCCCGACGTATTCGACCGCCTTCGCCAACGCTTCCCAAACTGGCGCGTCGTTACGAAGGGCAAGCATTCGATCAGTCTCGTCCGGGACATTAAGAACGGGATCATGGACGCGGCCTTCATCGGCTTGCATACCGATCCCCAGGGTTTGACGGTAGAAACAATCCTTGAGGAGCCCCTAGTCGTCGCCTTGCCCGCCAACCATCGACTCGCCCAGAAACGCCGGCTCGGCTTCGATGACCTGCGCGGCGAACCGATGTTTTGGTTCGAGCGCCGCTTAAATCCGGGCTTCTACGACCACTGTCAGGCGTTTTTCGAACAGATCGACTTCAAGCCTAACATTATCTCGGAACCACAAGACCATCACATCCTGCTGGGATTGATTGCGGAGGGTCAAGGCATCGCCCTTATATCGGCGTCTTTGCAGAAAGTAAAACGGCAGGGCGTCGCTTTCAGGGCGCTGAAGGAACGCTCCAGTAGGTTATCGATGGGTATTGCTGTCACCTATTCGGAGCGCAATCCTTCACCTGTTCTGCGCCCGTTCCTTGATCTCGTAAAGGCTAAAATATTGGACCGTTCTTAAACGTCTGGTTCCCAACGACTGAGTGACCGCAATCAGTCTATTCCAGCCTCTTGGAGTTTCGAGGATTTGCGTATGAAAGGTTGCTTCCAGATATTGGCAGCAGTCTTCGCCGAATCAGGTATTAAAAAATACCAGTACGCTGACTTTTGCAAAAAAGTGGGGAAGTTACCGAGCAGTTTCACATCCAAAAAAATGCGCCGCACGTAAATTCTACATGCATCGATAAAATTGCAGCTTCACGTTGACGCCCTTCGAAGTTGAATCTTCCCTGCCTTAAAACTATTGATGCTATAAGTACTTGCGTAGAATACCCTCTAATTTTTAGTCGTTTCGGCCCGAACTGTTTTAATTAGAATAGACCGTCATCGAAATTAGCTTTCTTGGATACTCCTAAAGTGACAAATTCTATTGATCTTCTTGTTAGAGGCAATCTATTAAGTGACTGCAATTTTGCCTTCAGCTCAGGTAATTTCTGGTAAATCTCCCACAAATTTAATTTACGAGATCCATTTAGACCATAAATAGCTAATGCAATGCGTTGTACTTCGTTAGCCAGAAACTGATCACGTTTGTCCCAGTCGACTGACGAATTATTTCCACATATTGCAGAGACTTGATTTGAAGTTCTCTCTCTAAGCCAATCTCTATCATTTCGATACAGCCATGCATAGATAGCTGGTGCCAATGCACGGATGGTTTTCACACCGTTATTTGGATTTCCATTAAGTAAGGCGCCCCACTCGGCGCGATTTTTAATTAACCGATTTGTGTGTTGAGCCAGCTGCCAGAAATGATGCAGTCCCACTTCGGTGCGTAAAGTCGTTGTTATCGTTTGTATTGAAATAGAATATTTTTTCGATGCAGTTTGTTTATCTAAGCCAATACGTAAATCTGCGATTAGGTTTTTTCGAATTTCTTCTTTTAATACTTTCGGGCGTCGCGAAATTGCAAATCCTGCCTTTGTGGCCCATACCATGCCGGTGGTCGTATCAATTTCTACCCGTGCTGCAGCCTTAGTAATGGAAAGTTTTTCAGTCTTTAATAGCGATAGAAATTGGTCATGCCTAATATCGATTAGCGGCAGCGTTTCCGCTGATACAGTCGCAGGAAATTCGAATTTCACCTCTTTCATTTGTCCTTTACTTTTAGAGTAGGTACTCATGAAGTCAGACCAATCTTGAAATAGCCATTTAACTATTAGAAGATGTCTTAACGGATGTGTTCCAGACCGTGGCGACCGCAACAGACGGTTCATTTGTACTTCCGCTAGGTGTACATTTTCTGGAAATCCAATTACCAAATTAGTGGCACGTAAAAATGACATCGCTTGAAAGTACGAATGTCCTATTTTTGTTAAATTTAGTTGGCCATTATTTTTCTTTAGATCATGATTCTCTAATCCCTCGTGGTAAGTCTCAAGCAATCGTTGAGCATCAAAATTAAATCCCGCAGGTAAACAACTATATGCAAGGACGATTTCCGAAAGTGCTCCCATTTCGATTAGTGATTGAGATACCAAATCATGAGTGTGAAAAGTAAGTGCTGATGTCAATATATCTTCGCTGGGAAGATACCAAAGAAATCGCCCAACGCCGTTAGATTTGACCAAAGATTCTAGAAGAGGTATTCGATGAGTGGGGCAAGTCCAAACTCCTGGATATTGATGGTCTAAATGCCAATAGGCAATATGATGTTCCTTTTTGTCAGCCTCGATACATTCAGTGCAAGCTTTTAATGGATGATTGGCTCGAAAACGGCTAGTCAAAATTCCAAGACGGTATTTCAGAGATTGAACCGTGTTGCCCTGCATTGTAGAGATCGCTAATTCCTGATCAGATACCGGTCGAAATGGAAGGTAAAAAGGCAGGATGGTGTGCTCACGAATGATCTCAATGGCACTTCCAATTGAATATCCAGACCTACGAGCAAACTCTTCAATGCGGCACGGAAAATCATGCTGATAACCTGCTCTAGGAGCACCAAAAAGTTGATTGCACGTTGCTGACGATTTGGAGTTAGCAGAATATAGGTGGTATCGACTTCCTAAACTAAATAGAAGTTCGTTTGGAAGCCATTCCGGAAGTCCAGCTAATGGAAAGAGCTCTGATTGGCTACTTGGCATATACTTAAATCCAAATCTATCCGTAAATATTCATTTAAAAATAGATATTGCATCAAAATATGTCGCATGCCAAGGATCGAAAAATCTTCTCAATATTGAATTAATCTGAAGCGTTTTTTATGTTCTGAAGTTAATTCTTTTTCGAATCAGTAAAAATATGGAAAACTGATGAAAGTTCTGATCTTTAGCCGGAAAAATTAGTGGTGTGGGTTCGCAAGAAGTTAAGCCTGGCTTAGTGACGTGTTCTGAAGTTTATTTCGAGCGAACAAAAATGGGCATACGATTTACCCAAATTGTTGACAATCGCTTTGACAATGGAACTAAAGACGAACTTCAAATCATATTGGAAGAGCGGATCAAACAAATATCAGACAATTTGTGCAATTTAAGTGGCATTCAATTTTCATATGGAACTTTACGTTTTTTAGAATGGGAAGGTAAAGGTTCAGAGAAAGAAAGTTTTCAATGGCGAGCAGATTGTTTCCTCATTAAACCACGTTCAATTAAGTGGGATGATGTGTATGACGCCGTTAATAAGGTGAAAGCTGTCTATTTTGATGAACAACCAGATTGGCACATCAAAAATTTAATGGATGGATGCATCTCTTTGCTTCAATGAAAAGTCGAATATCGATGGTTTTGGTGGAGGAATAAATTCATCTACACCATCAACTAATCAACTGTAAGAAAAATAGTCTGTTCTGAGTATCTGAATAGATCCAATCAATCAATCGCCTCAATCGAGGCGATCATAAACCCATGGAGGGAAATTCTCTTCATGGAAATTTCCCTCTGTTATACGGAGAGAAGTAATGAAAATCAAGACAGCAGACTTAATAGGGCCACCACTCAATTGGGCAGTAGCAAAGTGCGAACTGCAACATTTGCAAAATAATGGCGACCGCGTAAAAGAGTGGGTGCTTGAACAGCACGCTCAAGGATTGCACAAACCCGACTACTCCGAAGATTGGATGCTAATGGGGCCGATCATACAGCGTGAAGAGATCAGCTTAAATCGAGATAACGAAACAAGTTATAGTTGGGCTGCTTGGACTCCTGCACCTTTGAGGGATGAGTCAGAGGCATTTGGTTACGGCAATTTACCACTCATCGCCGCATGCCGTTGTTGCGTAGAGTCGATTCTAGGTGATGAAGTAGAAGTACCCGATTGCCTTATAGAGAGCAATGATTTTACTGGCAAAAGCAAGATTGAGATATTGCGTTCCTTTGGCTACGAAGTGACTAAAGTCGACGCTAAATTCAAATCATACATCGTTGAAGACTCCGAAGCTTTTTCAATCATCACCGAGACTGAAGATGAAGCAATTGATGAAGCATATCAATTCCTGATGGACGAAGTTGACCCTGATTTAGGTTATATTTTTCCGTCATTCTAATCCCACTAAACCACCTCGCCTCGCGGCCAGGTGGTTTTTTTCGTCTATTGGTTTTCGGTTTGCTGGCGTGCGGGCGGGCCGGTACCAGGCTAGAGGTTGTTTTTCCGGCTTTTCCGGGAACGTGGCTAAAACACTCGTGATACCATAGAAAAAGAGTCTTTGTGATTCTCACTCTGAACGCAATTTCAATTCATCTTATTCAGAGGATCACATGGCGCAAGCAACCACACTCAAGCCTGGTCAAATCAGGCACCTTCTACGTGTTACAAACGAAACCAGTAGGCATCCAGAATTGGATCACATTATGCCGTATTTGGAGGTTCAGCCTGATAAACTTAAAGAGATGTTTGCTGAAGTAATTTAAAATGAAAATCCTACTTGAGTGATACTTAAAGTCCTACTATAATAATACTTATGATTCAGTTGGAGGTAATATGTTACAGACTTTAAGACGTGCTGGCGGTTCGCTGGTGATGACAGTTCCAAAGGCTTTTATTGAGCAAAATCACTTGCAAGATGGTTCGCAAGTAGAGCTTTCATTAGAAGGCAATAGGATGACTATTGATGCGCCCACAAAGAAACGATATAAATTGGAAGATTTAATGGCTGAAATGCCAGCGGGGAAACTGCCAATGGTCGAAGGATGGGATAACCTAGTTCCAGTTGGCAGGGAGTGTTTCTAGTGGCAGCATATGTTCCAAACCGTGGCGATATTGTGCATTTGCTGTTTGATCCAGCCTCCGGTCAAGAAATGAAGGGCAATCACTTCGGGCTTGTCATTAGCCAGAAGGCTTTCAATGCGCGAGGCCTGGCGATGATTTGTCCGATTTCGCAAGGTGCGGCGGATACTGCCAGAACACACGGCACAGTGGTTACATTGATGGGCTTAGGGCTGGACACGCAAGGCGCTGTTCACTGCCATCAAATGAAGTCGCTGGACTGGAAGATTCGCAAGGCGAAGTTTAAAGAGATTGTGCCGCTAGATATTGTGGATGATGTGGCGGCTCGTATTGAAGCAATTATTTTTGAATGAAGGAAAAATTCATGAGGCAAAGCCTGACCAATTTCAGAGATTCCAAGGAGCAGATGCTGGCCGCTATCGACATATTCGAGGCATCGCTAAACGGTATGTCACACCGAAGAATATCCGTGGACTTCGGTGTGAGTGTATCGAAGGTAACGCTGCGGCTGGAAACCATACGACGAATGGTGCTCAAGAGGATGCCCCTTGATGTTGAGCTTCCTGTGCGTTGGAAGGAGGCCCTTGAGGAACATGTCGCGGAGATACGGGGTGCTCTTGCACTCGTGCGGGCAGATGTCGGAAATGGAGTTGAGACGGCTCCGGTCGAACGTAAGAGTGATCGCGAAGAGTACCCATATTTGCTGTACCACCCAGACTCGGAAGTGCCTATAACTGTGTTCAAATCGTGGGCTGAAGCTATCACCGCGCAGAAGATCGCTAATGCCACGCGGTCTGGACACAAGGCTCAGCGGAGATAGCTTCAACATTTAAGGCTCGGCTTCTAGGATACATTACGCCCTGCTGGCTAGTTGACAAATGCAGAAATATGCAAGATGTTGCGGTTGACAAATCTAATTTTTTGCAAGAATACGCTTGACTGGCGTAACCAGTCACCAAAGCAAGATGTACTTGCATTAGAGCCACCGCGAAAGCGCTGTATGGCAGGGAATGTTAGTCGAGTATGTCTTGCTGTGGTGAGTGCCGAGTGATGATCGGCTAAACGTAGATAAAGTATGGCAAATGGGATTGTCCCGTTGTCTCGAATGGTTTGCTTCCAAATGACCTGAGACGAAATTTATCAGCAGGGTTCATCGCCTACCGCCACTTCACATTTAGTAAAGGGAAAAGATTCGTGATGGCGAACATGAGAAATATTGCTGGCAACGACGTGTCGATCTTCCTGTTCCGTTTTGAACAGAATCCACACGGTATTGACTTCGTGCTGAATGAAGCTATTGCCGAAGACATGCAGCCCGACATCGACGCAAAGCTTGCGCCGCTTGTTCACGCTTGTGGTCATTCACTGATGCGCCACAAGCACCAGAGCATAGGCAACATAATCATGGACGGCAATATCCTGACGACTGGTCAGTTCGAAGTAATGTTAAGTACCGGCCTTGGACGATTCTTTGAAGACGATGAAAAGGCTCGGTTATTTCAAAATGCGAAGAATATCGGCGACCTTCTATCTGAAGTCATGGAAAGAGGCTCTAGTAACTGAATATTAGACGTAAAGGAATAATGATGCTACCGAATTCTTATATTGAAGCGTTGCGTGCCCTGAAAGATCAGGCATTAGCTGCAAGCGTACAACTTGAGCAACAAAGTCAAAATAATGAAAGAGAATTGGAGGATGCCCAGCGACGCATGACCAAGTATCCATTTGAAGTTAAGCACATCTTGCTTAAGGTAATGGAATCAACAGATGAATCACTGACAATTGAGTCAATCGACGAAGCGCGTCTTGAAATTGAACTTGCGTATGTACTTGGCATGGATGCTGCTGCCAATGTCGGCCACTAATAGATCGGAAAAATGGTGAGCAATAAAGGTCAGCCCTATAAACAAACGTTTAGAGCCGATTTGCTGATTGAGCCTTTGCTTAAAACTATTTGGAGTGCTGGAATAGAAAGCCGTGGTTCCTGTCATGGACATTTGCGCGATGGTAAATTTTCTAATCCGTACATCAGTATTTTTTATAGTTTAGAGTCCATTAAATTTATACGTGAAATTGAGAGGTATAAGTTTTTTCTGTTTTTGAAGTGGGAAACAATTGTTTGTTCCGATGATGGTCAAAGATGGACAAACCTATTTGCTGCAATGTACAAGAGAGACATTCGGAATAAGCGAGTTTATCGAGCTGCTTTAATCTGGGACGTTTATGTTCTCTCATTTATCCGTTGCGCGTAAAACCTCGCCCTTCAGGGCGGGGATGTAAGCGCGGAAGGCGAAGCCTTCCTTGCCTTGAATTCTCGATTTAATGCGGCGTTTGCTGCTGCTCAATGTACTTGCGAATAACTGCAATCGGCGCACCCCCACAACTTCCGGCAAAGTAGCTGGGCGACCACAGCGCACCGCCCCAGAGTTTCTTGCGGATGTTCGGATAGTTTTTCTTCCGAATCATCAAGCTTGATATTCCCTTGAGACTGTTCACAAGCTTTGACACTGCCACTTTAGGCGGATAGTTCACCAGTAGGTGAACGTGGTCGTCCTCGCCGTCGAACTCAACAAGCTCCGATTCAAAGTCATTGCAGACACTGGAGAATATTGGTCGCAAGTCGTCAAGAATCTCTTTTGTGAATACGCCGCGTCGGTATTTTGTTACAAAGACCAGATGCACATGCATATTAAATACGCAGTGTCTTCCAGTCCTAATATCGTTGTTGTCTTCGCTCATAGACCAGAGTATGATCGAATCATGCAACGACTTCAAGCCTTTAAATACGAACTGATGCCAAACGGCGAACAGCAGCGCGATATGCGCCGATTCGCTGGTTCGTGTCGGTTCGTCTATAACAAGGCTTTAGCACTGCAAAAGCAGAACCACGAAGCCGGAATCAAGTACATCGGCTACGTGCCGATGGCAGCAAATCTACCAATCTGGAAGCGTGGACCTGATACGGCATGGCTCAAAGAAACGCCATCCCAAGCACTGCAACATGCTTTAAAGGACTTGGACAAAGCCTACACAAACTTCTTTGCTAAACGCGCCGATTTCCCGCGCTTTAAGCGCAAGGGCAGCGGCGATGCATTCCGCTACCCAGACCCGAAACAAATCAAACTCGACCAAGATAACGATCGCCTGTTTTTACCAAAGCTGGGCTGGATTCGCTACCGCAACAGCCGCGATGTTCTTGGTGAGGTCCGCAATGTCACCGTGAGTCAGTCGAGCGGAAAGTGGTTCGCGTCGATTCAGACGCAGCGTGAAGTTGAACAGCCATTACCCACGGCCACCACCGCCATTGGCATCGATGTCGGCATTGCCCGGTTCGCCACCATGAGCGATGGCAGCTTCGTCGCACCGATCAACAGTTTCAAGAAACACCAGCAACGCCTGGCTCGCTATCAGCGGCGCATGAGCCGCAAGGTGAAGTTCAGCAGCAACTGGAAAAAGGCGAAAGCCAAAGTCCAGAAGATTCATACCGGCATCGCCAATGCCCGAAAAGACTTCCTGCACAATACCACAACGACGATCAGCCAAAACCACGCGCTCGTATGCATTGAGGATTTGCAGGTACGGAACATGTCCAGGTCTTCCAAAGGCAATAGTGAAAAGCACGGCAAGATGGTCAAGCAGAAGTCTGGCCTAAACCGTTCCATCCTCGATCAGGGATGGGGCGAATTCAGGCGACAATTAGCGTATAAGGTGCAGTGGCACGGCGGCATGTTGCTTGCCGTTCCGCCGCACCACACAAGCCAGACGTGCCCAGCCTGCGGCCATATATCGAAAGACAATCGCCTCACACAAGCAAAATTCTTGTGTGTCGATTGCGGCTATGAAAATCACGCCGATGTGGTTGGCGCGATCAATATTTTAGAGCGGGGATACCGCTTGTTAGCCTGTGGAGAGTCGGTGCAGTCAGACCGCTCAGTGAAGCAGGAACCCGCCGAAGCGACTCGCAAATCATCGCGCAGCGCCGTAGGAATCCCCGTCCTTTAGGGCGGGGAGGATGTCAAAGCTAAACGATTAGTATTTAAAAATATCACATAGGAAAAATAGTGCCTAATTTTTTAAGCAAACTGCTTTGTAAGATGATCGGTCATGCATCACGAAAAAACATCCCGTACAAGGAAAGCGAATCGTTTCCAAGGTTTGATGGTAATGCCTCGCTGAGTCGAATTGAGTGGGAGTGTCCTCGCTGTCAAGAAACTGCATGGGCACTTATGATGCGACCTGATACTGTACATCGGTCACCCTCTTCGCACCGCATCGAACAGTAGGAAACCAAAAGGAAAATTGTGGAAACAAAATTGAATATTTCAAACGGGTTGACGATTGTGAAGACGTATGAAATCCCGATTGAAAACGAAGATCACGGCGGCGAAAAAGCTGTCTGTCTAAAAACCTCAAGTGGTGAGACGGCGTGGGGTTTTGGTAATGATTACCAACAAGCTGCCGATGATGCTGAAGCTGCATTCAATGGTCAGTTCTAACCGAGGAAAATTTTGAAAACTACAAGAACGCCACGCGGATTTGCAAAGATTGATTTCGTAGACAGATACGGAGCCGCTTGCAGCCTGCAAAAAAGCAGTCTTGCAACCGAAGATGCAGTTTGGCTTGGGGTTAATAACGCATCGCCTAAGATCAAGGCATCACAAGCTGCCGCGCACGGTCTTGATGCTGGCGACGGTACAGGCTGGGTCGAATTCCCGATACCGCAAGAGGTGTCACTTACCACTAAAATGCATTTGACTAAAGAGCAGGTTGTGGAGCTATTGCCGCACTTACAGCGTTTTGTTGAATCTGGCGAAATCTAGGAAGGACAAAAGCTATGACAACGATATCCTTAATTGCGAATGTATCCGAAAACTCGATAGGTGGTAAACGTACCACCTTAAATTGCATGTATTTATACGCAAAGCACAAGAAATCTCTGTTGAACTTGCAGGGAATCGGACTAGGTGAAGTTAAAGTTTAACCGAGGAATGTCATGAGCAACGACAATTCAAGTATCAAATTTAACGCCACTGCAAGCGCTGCCAATATCTTCGTACGCAGCGATGCAGATAACAAGCACACCCTGTGTATTGGTTCCAGTCGCCGTGGCCGCAGTATGCTGATCACGTCAGACGCTGCAAGTCGCAGTATCTCCTACGAAGAGGCAGAAAAACACTGGTTTCCAACCGAAGCAGAAAAACAAGCGAATTCTGATCGCGAGCAAATTGAACAAATTAAGTACGACCGGCGAACTGCAGCCGTGCGTGAAGCGTACTGGATGTCAACTGACCCGGAATCCGGCGAATTTGATTCTCTACATGATGTTCTGAACCACATCTGTGACCGCGTTCCAACCGATGAGCAAGTGCGTAGACTGTTCAACATGCTTCCATCAAAAGTGGTAGGCGATGGCATTAAGTGGGGCTTCACCGATACTGTGGTTGGAGATTCTATCCACGAGTTCGTACTCGAAAACAAGTTTGACGTAATGACGCACGTATTTGTCGATTAAGGTGAAGGAATAATAAAAAATGCTCAACAATAAACCGGTTCATTTTTCAGAACATGAATTTTATGAAGCTAACGATGCGATTTCCGAGACGGTGCGTCGAATGATTAATAAGGGTCAAACCAAAGACGAAGTTCAAAATGCTTCACTGGCTTCGCTTTGGAGTGCATGGAAGTTGTTGGTTGCTTCTAATTTTGGAAAATGGGAAACACCAGGAATGCTAGAGGTCGCACCAAAAGTGAAGAGGCTATTTTGAATCCAAAAATTCTCAAACGTAGACTTGCTTAATGCCAAAGGAAAAATGATGGCAACCGAACCGTACAGTTTTGAGTCTCCTGTTGAGACAGTCGTGTCAAAAAGGGTTCTTTATCGTCGCATCAGCGACGGCGAAGAATTTACGTTTATTTCAAAAAGCATATGGTGCTCCAATTCCGAGTTATTGGAATTTATCAGTTGAGCCGTAAGGTGTTTAGCTGTGGGTTCGTATTAAAACCTATTATTTAAAGACTGGGAGTCTAGATTGGAAAAATTAAAATGTTTATTAGTCATTTCAATGCTGGCAGTTACTATTTCCTCTTTTGGAAAAAGTAGCTCTTCGCATTCAATGAGTGGAGGATTCTCAGGCAGCACTAAATCTACTCCCGCGAAATCAGCACCATCAAATCCTTCTTCATCAAGCGCGACATCGACTAAACCTACAGGGTTTGGCTCTTTCGGAAACGCTACCAAATCCGAAAACGCATCAACCCAAAGTACATCAGGAACAACACCGAGTTCACAGCCCAAAACAAATCAATCAGCTCTTTCAATCGGACTAGATAAAAATGCCTCCCAAGCGAATGCATTAAAAACCTTAGATGCCCGAAATGCTGCTAAGACTGCTGCGCCCCTGTCAAGCAACGCCTCGGCTCAGCCTACTGGTTTTGGACGATCGTCCCAGGACAATAGCTTTACCCCATCCGCTGCTTTACCCTCGACCCCAACAGCGTCCTATCAAGCACCAGTAATCGTCCAAGTGCCTAGTTCGAATTATGGCAACAACGGCGGTTTCTCTTGGAGTAGTGGTTTGATGGGCTTTATGTTGGGCAGGTCAATGAATCACGATTCAGGATATTCACGCCAGAGAGATAACGACGTTTCCTTTGAAAAATCATCAGGGGGAAATATTTCTGCAAAAGGGCTATCTCCTGATAACGTAAGTCAGAGTTCCATTGGAACCGAACAACCTTCTTTTCTGATGAAGTTGTTTAGATTCTTATTTTGGCTATCAATGATCTTGCTACTGGTTTGGATTACATGGAAATTATTTTTTAAGAAGAAATTGTCGGCCGAAAAGACCAATCACTATTCGTTGAACTAATTCTGCGGAATTACTCTTTTTTAATTAAGGAAGATTATGGGCTGGACAGACTCATTGCGTTATTTTAAAGGCGCGGCTGCAAATCACGGTATCGACTCTCTAAAAAAGCAGCAGCGGTCTGATGACGGTTTGCCGCTAAAAGCCAAAATCGGATCACTTGTTCAACTACAAATATCCCCCTTCATCCGGGCGTCCGGAGCGGGTTCTCTAGTTAGTGGTCCAACTGAAGACGATACGGTGATACGGGCCATTGCACATGTAAAACTGGATTATCCAGGGGATATCTATCGTTACTATCTTTCAGTTGGTGATGATGGAGAAGAGTCAGAGAAATTTATCCAAGTAGTTCAAAATGATCAAGGCGACATCGTTGAACTGATGTACTGTTCCAGACTCGTCAGATTCATACCAGAAACAGTTGAAGATCAACAAGCGTTCACAGGAGAAAATGGTGAAGGGTTGGGACAAAAGACATATACGTTGTGGCGAGACCAACTCTCAGAGTACGGGTTTGCTGACACCGTTTTGACTCCGGTATTTGGGGATAACGAACAACTCGATTATATTCGCGACACCGGAGATGGAGATTATGTTCCTCCATTTAATGGATCAGAAATAAGAATTGATGATGCACAGGGAGTCCATGGCCAAGAACAGGACATTTGGTTTGTTCCGTATGTACGATCACTGTCTGACGGATCTCAAGAATTTTTGTTGATCACTACATCAGTTGTTAAAAGTCACGATGGCGACAACAGTAAGCGAAGCATCTTCGTTGATTTTATGGTGGGTATCTTAATCGAAAAAGAGCGCATCACTATTCAGTAGGTTTTGTATTAGTACACAATCACGACTAATATTTTGAAAGCTGCATGTGCAGCGATAACATAGAAACGGGAGCGAAAAATGAGTGGATGGGGATTAACAGCAAATTTGTTAAGTAAACATTTCAGTGCAGTGGGCGACAAACTTTCGGAAACAATCGCTGCATGGGATCCTGAGACTGCGACCGAAGCGGACCGTGATCGTCTAAATGAAACATTAATGGATACAGCTCAAAAGTTGGCGACAGCGCGCAACGCTTTTAATAAAGAACACGATGATGTCGTTAAGCTTCGCGCCCTGATAGCCAATGACGAAAAAGTCGCAGAATCTTTAGGCGATCGGTTGGCCGCCGGTTCCATTTCTGAATCTGCCGTATCAAAGTTTTGTGATGAATTAGAAGGAGAAAAAGCCCGCTTGCCACAAGAAATACAAGAAGAGGCTGATGCAAAAGAATATCTGGATCAGCTGCAGCAGGTCGTTGATGCATTTTCTAAAAGCTTGTCTGACTTTGATGCTCAAGCCAAAAAGAATATGCAAGTTCTTGCTTCAGCCCAAGCGCAAAAGGATTTGCAGGCGTTACGTTTACAGCGTCAGGCTGAACTCGATGGCTTGAACGGGATAGCCAGCCATTCATCGGCAATGGCTGCACTAACCAAGAAAGCACAAGCGGTAAGTAGTGAAGCTGCTGGTATGCGAATTGTTGCCGACATCAAGCAAAAACCATTAGATGACGCAAAAGAAATTGAAGATATTCGTCACTCTGTGTCAATGACAGGTGGTGCAACGGAATCGGTAGTTGATCGTCTCAAGCGTCTTTCGTCAAAAGCGTCTTAAGCCAAAAGCAAATTTAATGACCAAAAAGTGCTCCAGCGGAAATCCTTGCTGGAGCACTTTTTGTTAGTGGCCTACTTAAAAAGATATTGCAAAGATTTACCAAAGTTACGTAAGGGGGTCGATGAGAAACTTGTCTGTTCATTCGACGCATGCTTTGAATGATATTGTTCAGAACGGTCCTTGCCGGAATGTTGTTTATAAGGCGTAGGTTCAGGTAATTGCATTGTTGAATTTTTGATTGAGGATGGCAAATCAGGGAAAAGATCAAAGCCCACAATCCGCTCTAGCTCGGCGATGGAGACGACTTGATAGTCCATACCTGGCTTGTTATACGTCAAATACGCTGCCGCTTCATGTCTGGAAGGATCGACTATCGCTTTAAAGATGCGGGTCGGTATGACAACGCGGCCATTGAGCTTATTCGCTGTTGTATCAAAGATCGGTCCTGTGATGACATACAATCTTTCGCGCTGCGTTGCTAATTTTCTGGTGGCTGATTCAATACCTTCGTGCAGGTTTTGGTTATTATCCGAATTTTGCGGAATGATATTGGCAAGTGAAAACGATTCGAATTGAGCTGTGTAAGTGCTAAAGTCGCTGTTTGGACTCATGTGGCCCCGGTCGATTGAGTGGTCGATATCGACATTCTTTGTTGATCCTTTATAGTCTTTCAAGTAGGAGCGATCCGCATTGGGAATTTGCTCTTCTTCGTGAAAGCTATCCTGCCGTTTTAATTTGCGCGCCTCTTTAATACGGTTATTCGTTAGAAACTCAGCCGTCCAGAGCGGTGTTTTGGTCACGCCAGAGTACATCAAAGCATATTCCTCAAAACACAACGAAGTGGTACGTTCGTTAAAATGAGTAGTCGTCGCAACGGGTGCCTTGCCGTTAAAAAACTGTGTTGAACAATCCTTTGCATCGACGTTGGTAACCGCGGCAAATGCGGAGAATAATAGAAACGAATGAATCCATTTTTTAAACATATTAAATACCTATAAAAGTTATTGGAACAGTTCCAGTGTCCCATCAAAGGTATCGCTGTCAAGTTTCTAAAAATCCGATTTTGTTTGACGCAGGTAAAGCAGGGTAGGCCGATCCTGGCGCGTTAATCCATGTCAGATACTCTTGACCCTTACTCCTATGTTTTGAACTTCTCTCAGCCAGATCAGATGTAGCTGGTAACGCAGTGGAATCAAACACCTCACAATAAGTACGCGTGGGGGTATCCAATAATATAAATTCTGACCTTTGCAGATATTGGGTACTGCCATCGTGTGCTAAGGGCTTAATAAATTTTCTTTTAAGGGAACTTAGATAGGCTTCAAACAGCAATTCTTCCGATTTCTCAACGGGAACCATCTGAGTGCTGGTACTAATCCCATTGAGATGAAGAACAGACCACCATTCTTTTGTGCTGGGTTCTATACAAGCAATTGCAATGACATGACCTTCCTCTTTATTCAGTAGTTCTTGATAAAAGGGTTTGTCCTGCAGGAAGGCGTCAAGCTGATCTAGTTTGACGGCTATTCTCGGTAAGCCATGAAAATCTTTGAATTGGAGCATTTGGCGGCTTTTGTCCCGGCCATACGCTTTAAGCCGACCAATCACAAAGAGGCGAGTGTATTTTTTCTTTGCATGATCGAGTACGTGGTGATTATGTTCAAACGCCAATTTATCTCCGTTGGCCGATCCCACTAATAAATACTGATCAAGTGTTTCTCCCTCCTTGTTAATGACGATTTGCTTTGCCGCTTTAAGCAAATTAAAGGTTGCCTGATACCATTTACGATCTTGACCGCGATAAATGTTCAGGCCTGCCAAGCGCCAAAGCTTGAGAAGTAGGGTAACTTCATTGGCTCTGTCGCGTTTATTACCAGGGGCAGGTGGTTGCGTTTTCTTTAAAGCAATGGCCTGCATATTGCGTTCAATGATGTTGAGAGCAATCGACAAATAGGCGCGGCTTTGACCATTGGCCAGTTCTTCAAACGCAGGGAGATTGGTTGATGATTCTTGACTCTCAGTATCCTCACCAAAAAAATAGCAATCCGCGTCGTGATCCAACCCTGTCTCGGGCCATCTAGCAAGACCATAGTGCGGCACAACATTGTCTTTGTTGTAGCGTTTGACGACTAAAGGAATCTGTTTTCCAGTGCAACACAGACAAAAAGAGCGACCTTGCCGGTGCGCGATCTGAAGCGCTTCTTGAAGCCGATTACCACTCGACTGAGAAAATTGTGTTCCACCAATATCAACAAAAAATGTAAAAGCCTGAGACATCAAATACTCCTAATATGACCATCATTTTGACGTTGATTAAACGAACCCATGTCCGAAAAGACCATTTAATTGCTCTTCTTATCGTTTTTGATTCACGGGGCGTTTAATTTGTTGCAAATTTACGCAAGATTTGGTATTTTGTCAGACATCATAGTGAGGAAACTCACATCGTCAAGAGGCTAGCCCTCATTATTACTGGTCAGAACTATTCTGGTCATTCAAAAACCATTGGGAAACAATCATCCCGATGGGAGCATTGTTTCCCTTTTTTTCGTCTGAGGTGTTGGCGCGCACTCAAATTTGACCAGCCTTGCGCATTGAATATTGACCAGGCACTTAGTTACTGATCATATAATTTACTTTGGCATTTGTCGATGATTTAAGTAGCCATGTAAGTCTCCTTAGGTTTGGTTTGTTGTTGAACTTAAGTCTTTTCTTTTTCGGGTTTTGCGGAGCGCAGCGGAGCCACCCCTCATCAGTTAACAGAACAACCTAGATTTCATCTTCTGTCGTGCCTTGTATCTCTTGCGGTACTTCGATGTCGGCTTTGTTCATTTCTCTGATTTTCTCTCGTGATTTGATGCGCATTTTGGCGGTTGCGCTGCTGTGTTTGAATCGATAGGAATCATTGCCTGTTTCAATAATGTGGCAATGATGCGTGAGTCGATCTAATAGCGCCGTCGTTAATTTGGCGTCGCCAAACACGCTACTCTATTCTGAGAATGTTAGATTGGTGGTTATCACTACGCTGGTGCGCTCGTAGAGCTTGGACAGCAAGTGGAATAACAAAGCACCACCGGCTTGTGAGAATGGCAGATAGCCTAGTTCATCTAAGATCACCAAATCCATCTGCATTAAACTTAATGCCAAACGTCCTTGCTTGCCTGCCGCTTTTTCTAATTCCAGCGCGTTGACTAATTCAATGGTGGAGAAGAAACGTACACGTTTGCCGTGACGCGTAATTCCGGACACAGCTAGTGCTGTCGCCAGATGACTTTTACCTGTGCCCGTTCCACCAATGAGCACGACATTATGTGCAGCCTCAGTGAAGCTCAACGAAGCTAGCTGCTCAATGAGTTTCTGATCGACTTTGGATTGACTGAAATCGAAGTCCGCCAAACTACGGTGAATCGGAAACTTCGCCACATGCAGTTGATATCGGATAGAGCGCATACCACGATCCGTGGATTCAGCTTCCAGTAAATGCTGAATCAACCATTCCGATGCGCTGACAGACGCCGTGCTTTGCGCCGTTAAATCCGCATAGGCGATTGCCATGCCATACAACTTGAGGGTTTTAAGTTCTGTGATGATGTTAAACATGATTGATCTCCTGATGTAAGCTGTCATAGCGGCTAGCATCAGCCACGGGTTCTTCATTTAATTGCAAAGTGGTGACCACCGGATCTGGGCGCTCAACCTGATGTAATCGGACTAGTACATTGGTGATGTGTTCGACACTGGCAACGCCTGATTCCAGTACCAACTCAACAGCCACGATGACCGTTTCCAATCCATGATGTGGTATCGCAGCGAGGACTTGTGCCATGACCCGATCGCCGCCTGAACGTCGCATCAGAATCGCTTGTAGTTTGATGAGTGGTTCAGGCATCAACGCAAATGGAGCGCCATTCCGTAAGACACCTGGTTTCCGCTCTGCCAGCAGGATGTAGTGCTGCCAGTCATAGCAGGTTTGATCTCGCCCGAACACGCGCAGATGGTAAGCCACGCGCTCCTGATCTGCATAAATGGCGACCTGCTCGGAGTAGAGATGCACACTGACCATGTGATTGGCTAGGTAACAAGGTACCGAGTAACGATTACGGTGAACGTGGACTAAGCATGTGGAAGAGACCCGCGCCACTAACTCAACATAGCCATCAAACGGCGTTGGCATGGGCATCAGTTGGGCTTGCTCATGCTCAAGTACATCGGCGACCGTTAAGTCAGGGTAGTCTGGGTGGCGGCACTCGCTCCACAGCCGTTTGCACTGCACGGCCAACCAAGCATTGAGTTCGGCAAAGCTGCCGAAACGTTCCTGCCTAGCCTCATGCCAAACACGGCGGCGACTATCCTGTACATTCTTCTCAACAATCCCTTTCTCCCAGCCAGAGGCGACATTACAGAAGTCAGGATCAAACAGGTAATGCGCCGTCATTGCAAAAAAGCGCGCATTGACGATACGTCCTTTACCCTTCATGACTTTGTCTACCGCCGTCTTCATATTGTCGTAGATCCCGCGTCGGGCAATCCCACCCATGGCGGTGAAGGCACGGGTATGGGCATCGAATAGGCGTTGGTGCACTTCAAACTCGAAAAGCGGTGATGTTACGATGCGGCCTCAATTTTACTGATCGCCCCGATGCCCAACAAACACAACGACGATCGCCGTCATCATATACCTAAGATGTCGTTCAAGGTTCAGAATTGGCCGGAATATGAAGCAGGATTACGGCGGCGCGGTAGCCTGACGTTGTGGATTGAAGACGCAGCATTAGATCAGTGGCAAAGCGTAGGGCCAAATGGTCAGGCTCGCTATCGGGATAGCGCCATTGAGACGAGTCTGATGCTGCGCTCCGCCTTCAAAATGGCCCTGCGACAAACCGAAGGGTTAATGGCTTCCGTGCTGACACTGATGAACCTGACAATCACGGCACCGGATCACACCACGGTCAGCAGACGGGCGGTCGGACTGACGGTAACGAAGTCACCATCCGCACCAAAGGGGCCACTCCATGTGCTCATCGACAGCACAGGTTTGCAGGTCTTTGGGGCAGGACAATGGCTGGAAGAAAAACATGGCGCGAAGTCGCGCCGTAGCTGGCGCAAACTACATCTGGCCGTCGATGTCGATGCAGGCATGATTGTCGCGCAGATCCTCACCGATCAGCATACGGATGACCCATCTCAAGTGGGGCCACTACTGGATCAGGTCGACGAACAAATCGACAAAGTCACTGCCGATGGTGCCTATGATGGCGCGCCCACTTATCAAACGATCGCGCAATATGGTGACGATATTGCGGTGGTTATCCCACCCCGTAAAACCGCCGTTCCTGGTACTCAATCGCGTTCGCCAAGTCAGCGTAATCGCCATCTTGACATGATCAATACAGAGGGTCGGTTGGCTTGGCAAGAAGCCACTGGTTATGGACAGCGTGCTTTGGTCGAAACGACCATGGGACGCTATAAATCGATCATCGGTCCTCGACTGCGTGCGCGCAGATTCGAAGCGCAAAAAACCGAGGCCGCCGTCGGTGTTGCTGTGTTAAATCGCATGCTCGCTGCTGGACGCCCAAACTCCGTCCGTAGTCAGAAAGTTCCTGCATAAATGATCGGAGTTGGGGTACTTTTTACTTCAACTTTTAAGTGCACCAACGCCGAGATCAACGCTTCCATGGAAATACCTATGGTGGTATGTCAGATCAAGTACCTCAATAATATCGTGGAACAAGACCATCGTGCAGTGAAACGGATAACAAAACCAATGCTCGGATTCAAATCGTTCCGATCAGCCAAAAGCATCCTGGTTGGTATCGAACTCATGCACATGATTCGCAAGGGTCAACTCATGATGGAAGGTGCAGATGATCTGTCTTTTGCCGACCAATTTTATGCTTTGGCAGGAAAAATCCGCTCTGTTTAATGATAGGCGGAATCCGTCTGCCAAGACTCCGTCTTGGGTTCGCTATTGCGACAGAACCCTGCGTAAAGCCCATATAAACGACGATTTTCTTAAACAACGACTGGTTTAGCCGACAGTAAGGCCGCGCTGTTGTCACGAATGACCGCTGTCATGGCTTGCCCTAGCCGCTGCTCGATCACTGGCTTCCATGGAGCTACGGTCTGAATAGTTTATCAATTGCTAACATAATTTAACAATATTTAATAGTTAGTGATTTCCACATACATTATTTTTTACCAACGATATAAAATCTACAACTCTAACCCACTCAATATTGGACAAAACCAAGGAGAAATGATGCAGCAACAGTTATTGAGCTATATGAACGAACTGGCAGACCATCCAGTCTTCACCAACGACTATTTCAAACTTTTGAAAGAAACCAAGTTAACGCCGACACTGTTTGCGATTCATCGGGCGAATTTTTTCTATCGGACGATGGCTACTGTAATCGGCATCGCCCACATCTGCGGCCACGCGGCGAAAGAACACGACCAAGACACTCTAATCTTGTTTTCGTATATTCTCAACGAGGAATGCGGTGATGGTAAAAAATCGCATTGCCACGAGTTACTTATGGAAAATTCGCATAATCTGTATGGTCAGTTCGAGTTTGACCTGCCTGCGTTGAAAGTCAGGGACTTGGAAGGTCGCCGCGATGGCACGCGCAACGATAAAGCATTCGCGCTGGTGATAGAAGAAACTAAGGATTACCGCTCCAAAGTAAACCAATTGCTGGGAATGAATTATCGAACAATGTTGGGAGTTGCGTACGCCCTTGAAACTCACGCGAGCATCATGCTTACGCATTTCCGTGACGCGTTCGGTGCCAGCCGCCACAATTTGGATCAAAAACGCTACACCCATGACGTCGAGGTTTATTTCAATTGCCATCTCGATAGCGGTGTCGAGGATCGCCACGCCGCAGATGCGCAGCAATGTGTTCTGAATAACTGCTCGTCGGAAGCCGACCTAGCCGATATTATCTATGGTATCGACCAAACGCTAAAGATCCAGCATCACATGTGGAACGGTATGTATCGCCACGCCGCGCAGCTTGCCAATTAAACACCATGGAATGGCCACGTGCGCGGCGAATTGTCTTGCGCCGCGGATGTCTAATGGCCTCTCCCAATAGGATGACAACATGACTAAGCCATTAAATAACGTCTTTTCCCACGCCGCACTCAGCATCGGCGAGTCGATTACTCACGGTATGCGTATGCGCATCGCTCAGTTAAACGAGGGCTATGCAGAACCCGACAAGATCATCGACCTGAGCATCGGTACTCTCGACACGCCCACCGATCTGCGTATCGACCAAGGCGTAATCGACTTCATCAAGAATACCCCGCACCTTATCCACCAGTTCGCTCCCGTCAAGGGATTCGATTTTTTACTCAAGGCTATTGCGCAGCGCGTTGCACGCGTGCACGACGTTACGTATGATCCAGCGACCGAGATCATGGTCACGCCGGGGGGCATCAAGGGCGCCATCGCGGTCGTACTGCATAGTCTGCTGAACTCAGGCGACGAAGTCATCGTGCCGCTGCCCAACTGGCCACACTACGCCGACATGATCCGTCTGCATGGGGGCACCCCCGTGTTTGTCCAGTCCGACGCGCTCATCGAAAAAGGCGTGTCGGCTAACGCCTTGAGTGACGCCATCACCCCCAACACCAAGCTAATCATTCTGGGCGATTGCATCAACCCGACCGGAAAGGTATACACGACGTCGGAATTGCAGGCGTTGGGCGCCGTCGTCGCCAAACACAACATCGATAGAGCAGAGGATGGCTTGGCGCCCATGATAGTTATCTACGACTGCCCGTACGAAGCCCATATCCTCAACGAAAGAGCCAAGGCATTCGCCGCGCTCACGGTCGGCGCCTACCGCATGAGAGATTGTGTAGTCAACGTGACGGGCCCGGGCAAGACGTACGGCATGCACGGCGACCGGATCGGCTATATGTACGCGCCGGACTGGTTCATCGCGGTCGCCGCCAACGTCCAAGTCAACCTCAATTCGTTCGCCGGCACCTACGGCCAGGTGGCCTGCTTCCACGCAATGGAAGAGGCCATGGACGAGGTGGCACATCGCCGAGCGACCCAGGCGCGCAACTGTGCGCTAGAGATGATCGCACTGCTGCGGGCCTGTCAGTTATCAGTACATACACCCCAAGGCGGTTATTTCATCTTCGCTGACCTGTCAACCTATGCGAAGCGATACCAGCAGCTGGGATATACCCATGCAGAACAGTTCCTGTTGCAAGAAGCACGTGTGGCGACCATTTCGGGAGAGCATTTTGCGGAAGGCTATGCCGGGAAAGATCATTATCGGCATTTCGTTAGGATCAATTGCGGAAGGGACAGCGCGGTGCTGACCCGCGCGGCACAGCGCATCAAAATCGCGCTGGACGGCCTGCGTTGATGACGCGCTACTGCATCATTGGCACCGGATTCTCCGGCACCTGCATGCTCTGGCACCTGGTCGACACCTTATGCCGGAGCATCGACAGTGACACCGTCCTGCGAGGTGACATTGTCATCACCACCGTCGAACGCCAGCCGACGAACGGGCCCGGATTTCCATATGGCAGCGACTGCAGCGCACCATACCACCTGTGCAATAACCCGGCAGAAAAAATGTCCTTGTTCGACAATGATTTCCTCGATTGGATGCGGGAACGCCGCGAGCAGATCATCGCTGACCACCCTGAACTGATACTGGCTTCTGATCCAAGCACCCAGCTTGAACAGTGGGAACCAGTCGCAACGGCGTTTTATCCGCGTGCCCTGTTCGGCATGTACCTGTCGAGCCGCTTCAAGCAGGCGAGCGAGCGCGCAGCTGGCCACGGAATATCGGTATGCACTTTCAACGGTCACGAAGCGATCAACGGCGCGACCCGCGACGGCCACTTCGCGTTGACGATCCAATGTCGAACCAGTGGCGCGGTTACCCGCCTCGAGCACCTGGACAAAGTGTTGTTGGCCTCTGGCCATTGGCCCAGCGAACAGTCCAGCACCGCCGTGCTGGCTTCGCCTTACCCCCCGGAAAACATTCATGTCAGTATGTTGGCTTATCAGCAGGCACACCGACAACGGCAACTCACGGTGTATGTCCAAGGCATGGGGCCGAGCGCGGTCGATGCCATCTTGAGCGCGTGTGAACATGGCAGGTTTGTATACGGTGCGGACGGTTTAGCGCGGAGCTTCGAGCCGGACTGGCACTACTTCGGGGTGGAGGACGTCAAGATTATCGCTGGCTCGCGCTCGGGATTCTTCCCCGGCGTGCGTTGGCCTCTTTTGAATGACGAGTTCCGCTATCTGAAAGACAACGCCATCAACGAGCTAAGGCAAAGCAACCACGGGACAGTCCTGCTCGACGACGTGATCGCGCTGATTGACGCCGAATTAGCCGCTGCGAGCGACGGGCGGCTTAGTTTCAACGATGTCGCCGCTCCACCGTTTGCCAGCGCTTACGACAAGCTCTTGACCGAAATCCGCGGCGAACGCAGCGAACGCATAGTCCACGCCATCGTGCTGCGTGCGCGCCGCTTGCGCTTCTATGAGCACTTGAGGGCTGCGGACAAGCTCCGTTACGACAGCCAGTTCGATACTCATTTCATCCGCACCGCCGTGCCGATTCCCCTACAGAACGCGAAGAAACTCGTCGCGCTAGTCGAGGCCGGAGTACTGTCGACGGTACGCCTTGGCTATCAGGAGCAATTCAGTGCTGCGTTCACGATCGGTGGTGACGAAAGAGCGGTTCTGCCCGATATCGTGATCCGATCCCATGGCCACAATTACGACATGCGCCGCCATCCATCCCAACTCATCCGTCATTTGCTGGAAAGTGGTGAGCTGCTGGAATACAGCGAGGACGGCTATCGGACGGGCGGCGTTGCTGCTGCGGAGTCGAGCAGCTTTCGGGTGGCGCACGCAACGATAGCTGGCACGCGCCATTCGGACCATCTGTATTCCTTCGGACCGGTCACGCAGTACTGGCAAAATCAGAACAACTACGCGGCAGCGTTCGTGAATGCCGCTAAGGTGGTCGCGCAGGACTGGGCGATTTTCGCGGCGGCCGATTCAAGTCTAATTCATCAAGGGAGGTGAGCAATGGACTTCAAAGAATTTTCCTTCGCTGGCGATATCCGTGTATGCATCTATAACGTAGGTAGCGAGAACCTAGCCTTTCACCGCCATACGTATATTTCCGATATTACTTATTGCGCCTCTGGGCGTCTGTTGCTAGAACTACCGGAGAGCGGCCAGTCCTGTCTTTTTCATCCGGGTCAGGTCGTGCAGGTGCCCGCCAATACCATTCACCGGGTTTCGCACTGCTCCGAGAACAGCAGCCACTCGCGCTACATCCTAATCCAGATAGGCCGCTTCAGCATCGATTTCGAGCGTGACACGCGCATTTTGCCGGACGGCCACCGAGTCGACCTCAGCGACGTGCGGCTACCGTTTTATATCGGCGACCAACTGGAACAGCTACGCCACATCGCCACCGCGATGCGCGAAAACAGGCCGGCGAACGTGTCTGATTCCGAGTATGCAGACTTGCAAGTCGCGCTCCGCCGCGCCTGGGAGGACGGCCTTACCAGTCCAGACGTCCGCCCGCCTTTGGCCCAGCAACTCTTAGCGCTGGACTGTCACTGAACACATTATTTGCAGGATTATTCTATGAACTCAAATGGCATTCGCCCCCCCCTGTCATCCTTATGGTATTACTTCTTTTCTCCACCCAGGCATGCACGGATATTTTCCTGTCCGGCTTGCCCCTGATTGCCCGCGAATTCGGCGTATCAATGGACGTGAGCAATCTAACTATCTCAGTCTACAACTACAGCCAAGCGTTCTTCGTGCTGTTTATCGGCGTTGTCAGCGAGTTGTGGGGACGCCGTTCTGTGGTTCTTTCCTGTCTGCTCATACATATCGCCGCCTCGGTCTGGATCGCGCTGTGTACTGCCATGCCTGCCATGATCGCGTTACGAGCCGCGCAGGCACTGGGTAGTGCGGCGGTCTATATCGTCTTAAGGCTGATCATCAAGGATACTATGGACAAGAAGGCGCAGATTCACGCTACCGGCTTGTTGGTAGTCGGACTGGTTCTTTCGCCGATCCTCGCACCGGTATTGGGCGCATGGATCGTGAAAGTCTCCAACTGGCGCAATTGCTTCTGGGCCATCGCACTGTTCGAAATTCCCTTATTCGCATGGGCGTGGGTGGTGATATGCGAGAGTAACCATCGGCAAAAAGAGTTTCGCGCCAACTTCAGCATGAAGACGCATCTCCTGAGTTACTACAGTGTTCTCGAGAACAACTACTTTTTGGGTCTCGCGTTGATTGTCGGCGCCGCGTTTGCCGCTTTCTATGCATTTATCAGCATTTCCAGCTTCATGTACATCAACCAGTATGGGATGAGTGAAACCAACTATGCCTATCTGTTCATCGGTATCGCTCTGGCTTATCTGTTAGGAAATCGTATGATGAGCAAGCTCAACGCGAGCAACGTGACACCGCAGAAGATCGTCGGAATCGGCATTTATACTTCTATGCTGGGCACCTCCGTCATCCTTGCCCAAATGTTTACCCACGACACTATGCTTACCGTCGGCCTGATCACGCTAGGTACTTGCTTACTGCGGCTGGCCACGGCCCTCATCAACCCGCCCGTGCAGGTGATCGTGACGAACTACTTCCGGGACAAAGGGGCCCATGCGTTGGGACTGCTCACATGCATCCAATATTGCTTCGCCGGAATAGGTACTATGGTGGTATCAGATCTGTCGTTCCAACCCAGCGCAAATTTCACGATCAGTACGGTCGGCTTTATCACACTGTCTCTGATGGGCTATCTGTTTGTCTCCAGGAAAACACTAGTTATGCAGCTGAATTAAACCGAAGCACCGTAACAGCAATCGGCGCGACGTCTTACAGATGTGGTCAGCCGTAGTATTCGGATCGGCGTTGGTGCACTTAAAAGTTGAAGTAAAAAGTACCCCAACCCCGATCATTTATGCAGGAACTTTCTGACTACGGACGGAGTTTGGGCGTCCAGCAGCGAGCATGCGATTTAACACAGCAACACCGACGGCGGCCTCGGTTTTTTGCGCTTCGAATCTGCGCGCACGCAGTCGAGGACCGATGATCGGCGTTGGTGCACTTCAAACTCGAAAAGCGGTGATGTTACGATGCGGCCTCAATTTTACTGATCGCCCCGATGCCCAACAAACACAACGACGATCGGCGTCATCATATACCTAAGATGTCGTTCAAGGTTCAGAATTGGCCGGAATATGAAGCAGGATTACGGCGGCGCGGTAGCCTGACGTTGTGGATTGAAGACGCAGCATTAGATCAGTGGCAAAGCGTAGGGCCAAATGGTCAGGCTCGCTATCGGGATAGCGCCATTGAGACGAGTCTGATGCTGCGCTCCGCCTTCAAAATGGCCCTGCGACAAACCGAAGGGTTAATGGCTTCCGTGCTGACACTGATGAACCTGACAATCACGGCACCGGATCACACCACGGTCAGCAGACGGGCGGTCGGACTGACGGTAACGAAGTCACCATCCGCACCAAAGGGGCCACTCCATGTGCTCATCGACAGCACAGGTTTGCAGGTCTTTGGGGCAGGACAATGGCTGGAAGAAAAACATGGCGCGAAGTCGCGCCGTAGCTGGCGCAAACTACATCTGGCCGTCGATGTCGATGCAGGCATGATTGTCGCGCAGATCCTCACCGATCAGCATACGGATGACCCATCTCAAGTGGGGCCACTACTGGATCAGGTCGACGAACAAATCGACAAAGTCACTGCCGATGGTGCCTATGATGGCGCGCCCACTTATCAAACGATCGCGCAATATGGTGACGATATTGCGGTGGTTATCCCACCCCGTAAAACCGCCGTTCCTGGTACTCAATCGCGTTCGCCAAGTCAGCGTAATCGCCATCTTGACATGATCAATACAGAGGGTCGGTTGGCTTGGCAAGAAGCCACTGGTTATGGACAGCGTGCTTTGGTCGAAACGACCATGGGACGCTATAAATCGATCATCGGTCCTCGACTGCGTGCGCGCAGATTCGAAGCGCAAAAAACCGAGGCCGCCGTCGGTGTTGCTGTGTTAAATCGCATGCTCGCTGCTGGACGCCCAAACTCCGTCCGTAGTCAGAAAGTTCCTGCATAAATGATCGGAGTTGGGGTACTTTTTACTTCAACTTTTAAGTGCACCAACGCCAGTTCGAGTTGTACGGTGTGATCGTTATAGCGAACTGTAAGAGCAATGTCTGAGTTAATTACAGAAATTCTGATTAAAAGCATATGCGAGGTAAAGTTCGAAAAAACGATTTATGATTATTTTGCGTCAGCGTATGCCGATGTTACCTCAGGTGGTGACAATGCTAATTGTGATTATATGAACGATATAAGTCGTTGTAATTTTTTCGACCCCAATCGATGTGACGTTGGACTGCGGTCTGTGAGTTCAAGCTTTTAGCTCGGATTGTCTAAACGAGAACCGCAGCCAGCTATACTCAAGGCCGCACCACTGCATCGATTCCAAGCACGCTGGCATCTTCAGCACCATGTCCAGCGGCGATGAGCTGATCCATTCTGGCCGCAATTGCTGGCAGTGTTGCCATCGAGCGACTGCCAGATGTTTCCAACATCAGACGCACATCCTTGCGTGCCATCACTAGCTCAAAACTCGGAGCGAAGTTGCCTTTTGCCATGTTGAGCCCGCGACCGCCGACCGTCGCATTTAAGTCCAGCATACCAAGCAACTTGATCGCATCTTCACCATGTATATCGCTTGCCTGCGCCAGAGTCAGCACATCTGCCATTACTGCAGAGAGGCCAATGATCATTGCATTACCTAGTAATTTGTTCGCGGCGGCAAGGTCGGATCGTTCTCCTATATAAACCAGACGCCCGGTCATCTTGGCGAGATCTGCCTTGACCGATTCGAATAGAGCACTTGGGCCAGCAACCATCATTGAACCTTGAGCGTTTCTAGCAGCCGGTGGTCCCTTGACATCCTCCCCGCCCTAAAGGACGGGGATTCCTACGGCGCTGCGCGATGATTTGCGAGTCGCTTCGGCGGGTTCCTGCTTCACTGAGCGGTCTGACTGCACCGACTCTCCACAGGCTAACAAGCGGTATCCCCGCTCTAAAATATTGATCGCGCCAACGACATCGGCGTGATTTTCGTAGCCACAATCGACACACAAGAATTTTGCTTGTGTTTGCCGATTGTCTTTCGACACATGGCCGCAGCATGGACACGTCTGGCTGGTGTGGTGCGGCGGAACGGCAAGCAACATGCCGCCGTGCCACTGCACCTTATACGCCAGTTGTCGCCTGAATTCGCCCCAGCCCTGATCGAGGATGGAACGGTTTAGGCCAGACTTCTGCTTGACCATCTTGCCGTGCTGTTCACTATTGCCTTTGGAAGACTTGGACATATTCCGTACCTGCAAATCCTCAATGCATACGAGCGCGTGGTTTTGGCTGATCGTCGTTGTGGTATTGTGCAGGAAATCTTTTCTGGCGTTAGCGATGCCGGTGTGAATCTTCTGGACTTTGGCTTTTGCCTTTTTCCAGTTACTGCTGAACTTCACCTTATGGCTCATGCGCCGTTGGTAACGTGCAAGGCGTTGCTGGTGCTTCTTAAAGCTGTTGAGTGGCGCGATATAGCTCTCATCGCTCATGGTGGCGAACCGCGCAATGCCGACATCGATGCCGATAGCGCTTGTTGCCGTGGGCAATGGCTGTTCGACTTCGCGCTGCGTCTGGATCGAGGCGAACCATTTGCCACCTGATTGGCTTATCGTGACGTTACGCACTTCGCCCAATACATCACGACTGTTGCGGTAGCGTATCCAGCCAAGTTTCGGCACGAGGATGCGGTCGTTGGCCTGATCGAGCTTGATCTGTTTCGGGTCGGGATAGCGGAAGCTGTCGCCACTGCCTTTCTTTTTAAAGCGCGGGAAGTCGGCACGTTTGGCAAAGAAGTTGCTGTAGGCTTTGTCCAAGTCCTTCAGGGCATGTTGCAGCGCCTGGGATGGCGTTTCTTTGAGCCATTCCGTACCAGATTCACGCTTCCAGATCGGCAGATTCGCCGCCATTGGCACGTAGCCGATGAACTTGTTTCCTGCTTCGTGATTTTCTTTTTGCAATGCTAAAGCCTTGTTATAGACGAACCTGCACGACCCAGCAAAGCGGCGCATATCGCGCTGCTGTTCGCCGTCTGGCATCAGTTCGTATTTAAAGGCTTGAAGTCTTTGCATGGTTCGATCATACTCTGGTCTATGAGCGAAGACAACAACGATATTAGGACTGGAAGACACTGTGTATTTATGATGCATGTGCATTTGGTCTTTGTGACAAAATACCGGCGCGGGGTATTCACCAAAGAGATTCTTGATGATCTGCGCCCAATATTTGCTAGTGTCTGCAAGGACTTTGAATCGGAGCTTGTTGAGTTCGACGGCGAGGACGACCACGTTCACCTACTGGTGAACTATCCGCCTAAAGTGGCAGTGTCAAAGCTTGTGAACAGCCTCAAGGGAATATCAAGCTTGATGATTCGGAAGAAGAACTATCCGAACATCCGCAAGAAACTCTGGGGCGGTGCGCTGTGGTCGCCTAGCTACTTCGCTGGAAGCTGCGGAGGTGCGCCTATTGCTGTGATTCGCAAGTACATCGAGCAACAGCAAACGCCGCATTAAACCGAAAGTCCAAGACAAGGAAGGCTTCGCCTTCCGCGCTTACATCCCCGCCCTGAACGACGGGGTTTTACGCGCAAATCGGATAAAGACAGGGCAGTGCAAATACTTCAATCCTGCGGTATGAAGTTGTTCAGCGCGCTTTGCGGTGAGTACCGGCAAGGTCGTAGTATGATCAATGATGATCGTACCAGGCTCGAGTGCAGTACGTGCCATGGCAATAACTTCTTCGACAACTGCGTCATCTTTTAGCACTAGATGCACTCGCGATGCACCTCGGACTGCGTCAGCAGGAGTTGCGGCGGCTTTGACACCAAATTGCATCAAAGCGTTAACTTTGTCCGCAGAACGATTCCATGCGGTGACTGAGTCACCACGTTTTGCCGCAGCTTCAGCGAATGCACCGCCGAGCAATCCTGTCCCAAGAAAGCTGATATTTGCCATGGTTTTATCCTATTGAAATTACACTTGAATGGTGATTATTGAGAGAATAGTTTTGAGTAATTCTAAACGATGCTTATATTTTACTATAGTCCGTTAAATTGCCGTTAGAGAGACCTGACCCGGTCAGTTGGTTTACAGTTGCTGGGCTGGTATGTCAAAACCTAGCCCATAAAACGGATGGATAACAGAGTCTCATAGCCCTAGTGAGCCGTTAGCGTAATGAACTTCTAGATTGCAAAACACTGATAAAGGATGAACTGACCTGCTCAATATTATAGCGATGCATTTCTCCATCAATGTGGAGGGGCATGATGGCGGAGAGGAACCTCAACAAAGTGACCACAGATCTTTCGTTACAAGGCTAAAATCTTAAAACCATTGTCTAGCAGAGCGCATATACGATCAAGCGGATGCTCGTGCCGGTGCTCAAATGTAAGCAGTTCCGGTCCATCAGTATCGTGCTCGCTGGATTAGTACTGGTGTAAATAGACAGTTAGAGATTGATGGAATTAAATCTACGCCGCACACAAATCGATTTTACTTATCGGTGACATAGTTCCTGCTATTGTCGTCTTCCGATCAACAATGCGACAGAATCGGTTTTAGAACCACATTCGGTAAAAGACGCGGTCTCTATCTATGAATAGGTGCTTTAGGCCGGCTAGCACATGCAGGACGATCAGGGTCGTCAGGATAAAAGCTAAGATTGAGTGCGCAGCAAAAAATTGTTCAGCGATGTCATGATTGGGAGTCGTCCAGGCTGGGAGTTTCATTCCGAATAGTGATACACCTCGCTTGGTATAAGATGTCCCTATAAATCCGATAATAGGCATGGCAAACATGCTGCCATAAAGCAGCCATTGGATAATGCTTGCTAAATTCTTTTGCCAGCCAGGGACGTTATCTGACAATGGCTCTGGTTTGTGTCTGATCCGCCAGACTATGCGAATCAGAATTAGTATGAGGACGAGTATGCCGAACGATTTATGTTGATCAAAATACCAACCACTCCCAGGCTCATCCTCAATCGACATCATGTACCAGCCCACGCACAGTAAGCCGATGATCAAGAGTGCGGATACCCAGTGGAGCCAAATTGCGGGCTTGTGATATTTCCAATTGTGTTCAGACTCTGTGCCAAAGTTAATATGCTTCGCCATGCGATTTCCTAGGTTAGTTATTAGGATACAAAACTGATCTATTTAAGTACCTTAGGTAGCGAGCCGCAGAAACATATACTTAGAAACTACGTTAAGCAACATGAGCAAGGCATTTAAAGGACGAAAGGTGAGAGGCCAATTCTGGTCATTTTTGTTAAGCTTTTCTGCAGTTTTCGAAGCTACAAAATTTCACCTTTCTACTTTGATGCCGTGTTATTCGTCCTAGTCTGATGGGGAGATTTGTACTTTATTTTCGTGATCTAGATCTGGTTTTTTCCATGGATCAATGTGCGTCATTAGGTTGAGCACTCTGTGGCGCTCCAGCACACGACGCCTGGCATCGACTGCAATGTCATGTCCGGCCTCCACTGTCAGTGATGCTTCGACTTCTAGGTGCACATCGGCGACGATCATGTCACCCATCTTCCGCGTACGCAAATCATGAACGTTGCTCACACCAGGTGTTTCTAACAATGTGATTCGGATTGCGTTGAGTTCGATCTGGTCGACTGCTCGATCCATTAAATCATGTAGGGCATCCCAAGCAAATCCCCAACCCATTTTGAGAATCATGAATCCTACAATCAGTGCGGCAATAGGGTCAAGTATTGGATAGCCTGCTAAATTACCGATGATACCTACGCCGACCACAAATGATGATGCCGCATCTGAACGGGCGTGCCATGCATTTGCAATCAGCATGCTTGATTTGATGCGCTTGGCGATGGCAAGCATGTAGCGAAAAAGTAGCTCTTTGGTGCATAGCGCTATAGCCGCCATCCATAAGGCAATACTCTGTACTTGTGCGATGGTATCCGGAGCTTCAAGCTTCAATACAGCAGTCCAAATCATGCCTGCACCAACTGCGAGTAGTAACAACCCTAGAATCAACGAGGCCGCATTTTCAAATCGCTGATGACCATAAGGATGGTCGTCATCGGCGTCTTTCTTGCTGTGATGACTGGCAAATAGCACAACAAAATCCGACACCAGGTCGGATAACGAATGAATGCCGTCAGCAATCAAGCCTTGTGATTTAGCGAATATACCTATGCTAATTTGAGCAACACTCAAGCAAATATTGACACCTACGCTCACCCAGGTACTTCGCGATGCCGCAGTTGCTCTCTCAGTTGCCGAATGCAAGGAATTCTCGTTCTGGTGTTCAACTTCAGTTGGGTTCATATTGACGCAATAATTTAGTAGTACATGATTTACGATAAACCAGCATCTTAAGGGACATTGCTTTTCTATGCGAGTAGAGGTGCTTCGAATCATATTCGCAATGATTCGCGTTTTACCTGCCAGGCATATATTAATAAAGAATCTGTTGATTCTTATGCCCTTCCTCGTAGTCCCATCTGCTTAGTTTTTAAGATAATCTTGTCGCCTAACACTTAGTTTGAGAATGAAAAATCTGTCTAGGATCGAATTAACGAACGCGGTAATTAACTCATAGGCGAAATTTTTTTGATCAGTTGTAAGTGTTGGCCAAAGAAATTCGCTCAATTAGTTTGAGGATGATTGCGATCCCTTTGATAAGTTTGATTTGTGTCAGTTAATACGACAGAACCGTTTGAGTTCGAGTAATATTCTTAATAATAAATCTAGCTTCATCTTTAAAGTCGTCTGCTACCTTCGCTAGAATGATACTGACTAAGTATTTAGCTTTCAGTTCAGGGGCAGCATTTGCATCGCATTATCACTTACCACTTTAGAGGGAATATATGGAAGAAGAATATGAAGTTCCTAGCCCGCACGAACACGCGCTTGATGATGCTGCTGAAAAAGAAAGCAATGGTTTAGCACAAAAAATTGCTTTGATGACGGCTGTTCTTGCCACCGTTGGTGCACTCATCAGCTACGAAAGCGGTGCTGCGCAAAATGAAGCGATGTTCCTAAAAAATCAAAGCATCCTTAAACAGGCGGAAGCATCCGACCAATGGGCATTTTATCAAGCGAAATCCATCAAGAGCCATCTTGATGATGCTGTTGCCGCGTTATCTACTACTTCGGAAATCAAAGAACGTTTTTTGGTAGACAAGCTAAAAGAAGAAAAAGAGAGGGTTGAAGTACAAGCCGAGGCGAAGAAACTACAAGCAGAATCCCGCAGATTAGGAGAAGAATCTGAAGCAAAGCTTAAGCCACATGAACGTTTGGCTCTAGCTTTGACCTTCATCCAGATCGCAATCGCACTTGCAGCAATTACAGTGCTGACCAAGCGGCGTTGGTTGCTCTGGGGCTCTGTTGCGTCCTCTGCAATTGGAATCGCTGCTGCAATCACCACATTTTTTTGAACACGAAGGCAATTCAAACGAAAACCACGCAGACACAAAACGCGTACCTTAGAGGCAAATATCTAGCATTCGGCTTAGGATTTGTCTCCTTGTACAAAGGTAGACATTATGGAGTATGAATGCCGCGTGAATAATGTACCGGAAAGCGCACTGGAAACTGCCATAAATGGCGCGTTAAAAGTGTACCAATCCCAGCCTGTAGTCTTATGCTGTAGTCTCAACCAAGCGACTAGAGAGCGCTAAGCAGCTATATAAATTAATGTTACTCAATTATGCTTTGCATAATGGTGATGCGCATCTGAAGAATTTTGCTCTGGTATACACAAACTATGAAGATGCATTTCTCTCACCTGTCTACGATGTAGTAACTACGTCTGCATATCCACATCTAGAAGATAAGCCCGCCCTCACATTACAAGGAAAAAAAGCCTAGTGGATGGGGAAGCAGCTTCGACAACTTGCAACAACGCGTTTGTCTTTGCTATCGCGTGATCTTGACGAAGCAGAGAATAGCATTAGTCGAGCGATTGGTCAGACCTTGCCATTAGTTTCGACAATGATTGAGCGCTATCCATATTTTAGAGAAACGGGTAAGCGTATGTTGATTGAATGGGTATTGTCAACTTGCTGAACGGAGACGGCGAGTTGTACAATTTTAGGCGAACTTGCATTTGCCCGGGTAACACGGTGTCATGGATTAGGTTTTTTTGCTACGTTGGTGACCTCATGCCATACAGAAAATGCCTGTGTACGCATGTGTCGGTACTGCTCCGCGGTCATACGGTTTCGCTGACACCGGAAAGCATGGTTGATCGGGCCATGAGCCGATAAAAAGCGCTGAGCATGACCCGATGACTTGAAGCGCCGCATCTGTCGTTCTCGTTGCCGCATCGGTTGGTGCGAGAGTTCTGCACGGTTATTGAGGCCTTTGTGTTGGCGACGCTCCACACGCGGCATGATTTGCGTCTTCGCCGCGACATAACTCTTGAGCTTGTCGGTGATTAGCACTCGTGGTGCGTAACGTAAGCCCTTGAGCAGCTTGCGGAAAAAACGTTTTGCGGCTGTCGGTTGCGCCGACTCTGCATCAGAATATCGAGCACATGTCCGTTCTGATCGACCGCACGCCGTAGGTAATGGTGCTTGCCCTTGATTGTTAGCACCACCTCGTCGAGATGCCATTTGTCTCCGCGTTGCGGTTGACGCCGGCGAAGCTCATTGGCATAGCCTTGGCCAAACTTCAACGTCCATTGGCGGATCGTCTCATACGTGACTAGGATGCCACGGCTGGCCATTAGTTCTTCTATGTCGCGAAAACTCAGCGCGAACCGGAAGTAGAGCCACACGACATGGCTGATGATTTCTGCTGGGTAGCGGAACCCGCAATAGAGTAGAGATTTTTTCGTCTCGCCACCTTACAATATTTTGCCAGCCTCCGCAAGTTGACAATACCATCCTGAGAAAGTAGTAATGGATGAGAGCGGAGCCAATAAATCGGCGATCGATCAGATCATCGAAGACAAGGCGATTTTGCTAATGCGACAAAACGCCCGAACCACTCTTTAATAAATAATTAGATATTGTACGTCATTTGTGCTAACATAGCGTCAAATGAACTAACAAATGAGGTGACGCCATGAGTGCCCTAGCTTTTAAATCAGCCCGCTTTGGACTCCGTGCCACGCCAGAACAGGAAACTATACTGCGCAGAGCCGCTGATGTGTCGCGTAAATCTTTAACTGATTTTATTCTCGATAGCGCTTGTCTCGCGGCGGAACAAGCACTCCTAGACCAAAGATTGTTCATGGTTTCTGGGAATCAGTATCAATCTTTAATGGATTTATTGGAACGTCCTGAGCAAGAAAATAAAGGTCTACGCGATTTATTCTCTCGAAAATCGCCGTGGGATGAGGCGAAGTGAGTTTAGGCAAGCCGGAGCCTCTTAATGCCAAACATCAAATCGAGGAATTTGATTGTGGCAAGCCTCCCCTTAATGAGTGGTTGCTACGCCATGCCAGACAGGCGCAAGGAAGTGGATCTGCAAAAACTTTCGTAGTAGCAGATGGGTTTCGTGTTGTCGGGTACTTCAGTTTGACGATTGGCCAGGTCGACACTACTGAAGTTCCCGAACGTATCAGTAAAGGAATGGGGCAATACCCAATCCCTGTTGTTATAATTGCTCGCCTTGCTGTTTCTACTCATGATCAAGGCAAAGGCATTGGTATAGGTATGCTCAAGGATGCAATTGAACGTACCATCGTCATAGCTGATCAGGCTGGCGTCAGAGCTATGCTCACTCACCCCATTGATGATGAGGCTTCAAATTTCTACACCCGTTTCGGATTTATAGGATCGCCCATTCGTGAAAAACAATTATTACTTTTGCTAAAAGATGCGCGGCAATTGTTATCTACGAAAACTTGAAATAGTCCAATCAATCAACTCACTGCTTATAGTTTAGGCTCTATCGCATTAGGCCGAAATTGGTAAAACGTTTCGATGAAATCAGTGCCTAAATAAATTGAAGAGTCTGTACTTCGTCAGGTTTTAAAACGTTTACATTATCCACTCGATATGATGTTGTTATGTGTGCGTTGGTACGCGGCCTATGTGCTGAGCGGTATTGTCAACTTACGGAGGCTGGCAAAATATTGTAAGGTGGCGAGATGAAAAAATCTCGACTCTATCGCGGGTTCCGCTACCCAGCAGAAATCATCAGCCATGTCGGGTGGCTCTACTTCCGGTTCGCGCTGAGTTTTCGCGACATAGAAGAACTAATGGCCAGCCGTGGCATCATAGTCACGTATGAGACGATCCGCCAATGGACGTTGAAGTTTGGCCCAGGCTATGCCAATGAGCTTCGCCGGCGTCAACCGCAACGCGAAGACAAATGGCATCTCGACGAGGTGGTGCTAACGATCAAGGGCAAGCACCATTACCTATGGCGTGCGGTCGATCAGAACGGACATGTGCTCGATATTCTGATGCAGAGTCGGCGCAACCGACAAGCTCAAGAGTTATGCCGCGTGTGGAGCATCGCCAACACAAAGGCCTCAATAACCGTGCAGAACTCTCGCACCAACCGACGCGGCAACGAGAACGACAGATGCGGCGCTTCAAGTCATCGGGCCATGCTCAGCGCTTTTTATCGGCTCATGGCCCGATCAACAATGCTTTCCGGTGTCAGCGAAACCGTATGACAGCGGAGCAGTACCGACACATGCGTACGCAGGCATTTTCTGTATGGAATGAGGTCACCAACGTAGCAAAAAAACCTAATCCGTGACACCGTGTTACCCGGGCAAATGCAAGTTCGCCTGAAATTGTACAACTCGCCGTCTCCGTTCAGCAAGTTGACAATACCGGCGGGAGTACTGGCGCGTATTGCACCACCAGCATCACCTGTACCTAAAGCGATGGCGGCTAAAAAAGAGAGTGGGAAACCTAAAGCTAAATGATAGAACCTGTCAGCGCGATTAATAGATTTATCCATGGCGTTGGTGCACTTAAAAGTTGAAGTAAAAAGTACCCCAACCCCGATCATTTATGCAGGAACTTTCTGACTACGGACGGAGTTTGGGCGTCCAGCAGCGAGCATGCGATTTGACACAGCAACACCGACGGCGGCCTCGGTTTTTTGCGCTTCGAATCTGCGCGCACGCAGTCGAGGACCGATGATCGATTTATAGCGTCCCATGGTCGTTTCGACCAAAGCACGCTGTCCATAACCAGTGGCTTCTTGCCAAGCCAACCGACCCTCTGTATTGATCATGTCAAGATGGCGATTACGCTGACTTGGCGAACGCGATTGAGTACCAGGAACGGCGGTTTTACGGGGTGGGATAACCACCGCAATATCGTCACCATATTGCGCGATCGTTTGATAAGTGGGCGCGCCATCATAGGCACCATCGGCAGTGACTTTGTCGATTTGTTCGTCGACCTGATCCAGTAGTGGCCCCACTTGAGATGGGTCATCCGTATGCTGATCGGTGAGGATCTGCGCGACAATCATGCCTGCATCGATGTCAAACAGCGTGCAATACTTACCAGATTAGGGGTGGAAACAGCGTCCAAAAGTTTCCACCCTAGTGTGTCACCATCCGGTGTTTTAGCCGGGGGTATCTGGAGTGATTTATATGGACATCATTTACGAAATAAGAAGACGTCATTCAGTACAGAAACAATCGATTTCTGCCATTGCGAGAGAAATGGGACTCTCCCGGCCGACCGTACGCAAACATCTCAATACCGTCGAACAGCCTAAATATCAGCGGCTGCTAACGGTTTCACCCCGCCTCGATGAATATAAAGACCAGCTAACCTCCTGGTTAGAAGAAGAATCCAAACTACCCCGATCACGGCGCCGAACAGCGCAACGGCTATTTGAGGGGCTACAGGAACTAGGTTACGGCGGGGCCTACGACAGCATTCAACGATTTGTAAAACAGTGGAAATCCAGCGCACATGGTCCAAAAATCACCGAAGCGTTTATTCCGTTGGTGTTTCTGCCAGCCGATGCCTGCCAGTTTGACTGGAGCCAGGAACAGGTGGAAATCGCTGGCATCATGCAAACGATTAAAGTCGCCCATTTCCGGTTAGCCTATAGCCGCCAAATGTTTGTGGCCGCCTATCCCAGAGAAACGCAGGAAATGGTCTTTGATGCGCACATCTGGGCATTTACCTTCTTTGGCGGTGTGCCTGCCCGTCTGATTTACGATAATCTCAAGACCGTCGTCGACACCGTCTTTGTCGGTAAAGAACGTCAATTTAACCGGCGCTTTTTAACGCTGGCCAATCATTATCTGTTTGAACCAGTGGCCTGCACTCCTGCTTCTGGTTGGGAGAAAGGTCAGGTCGAGAATCAAGTTGGCAATGTACGGGAATGGCTGTTTACCCCGTTGGCCCGCTTTGCTTCCTTTGCGGATTTAAATGCGTGGCTCACAACCCGCTGCCAGGAATTAGCGCAACGTATGCACCCGACACAAAGTCAGCGCACCATTGCAGACTGTTATGCTGATGCGCAGCCTTTGCTTCGACCTGTCAGCGCGCACTTTGATGGCTATGTAGAAAAAATGATGCGTGCCTCGTCCACTTGTCTAGTGAAAGTAGACCGGAATAAGTACAGTGTGCCAGCGCGGTTTGCCGGGCAGGCGGTATCTGTTCGCACGACAGCAAATCTGGTGCGGGTCGTCGCACAGGGCGAAGTGATTGCCGCCCATGCCCGTCAATTCAGTCGTGACCAGTTGATTTGTGATCCCTGGCATTACCTGCCTGTTCTGGAGAAGAAGCCTGGCGCTTTACGCAATGGCGCACCATTCGTTGAATGGACATTACCCAGAGCGGTTGTGCAAGTACGCGACCGGATTCTGAAGCAACCGAAAGGAGACCGAGCCTTCGTAGAATTACTGATGCTTGCCGGTGAAGCAGGACTTGATGCGCTTACTGTGGCATGTGAGTTAACTCTGGAGGGCGGCGTCATCAGTGCGCCTATCGTGATGAATGAATTGCGCCGTCTCATTGCGCCGCATTTACCCGCAGCAGCGATCCACCTGCCAGACACCATTGCTTTGACGATGGAACCTCTGGCGAACTGCCACCGTTATGATTATTTGCTGGGAGCGGCCAATGTCCACTGACCACGCTACCAGTTTAAAAACACTGCAACTCTATGGGATGGCTTTGGCATGGAGTGAGCTGCAGGCAGAAAAGCCCAGGCAAGCACATCGACCTGAAAGCTGGATGGAGCGGTTAATCCATGCAGAACAAACCGATAGGCAACTCAAGAGCTTACGCTATCAACTCAAAACAGCACGCTTCCCGATTCACCGTGACTTAACTGGCATTAACTGGGCAGAGACTCCCTTATCGCAAACAGTGGTTGAGCAATTGGCGACCGCAGGATTTATGGAAACAGCGCACAACCTAATTCTGGTGGGTGGTACTGGCACCGGCAAGTCGCATTTGGCCACTGCCATCGGTGTCGCGGCAATCCATCATGGCAAGCGGGTGCGTTTCTTTAATGCGGTCGATCTGGTCAACCAGTTGGAACGAGAGAAGAGTCAGGGAAAGGTCGGCAATCTGGCGAAACAGCTCTGCCTGATGGACGCTGTCATTTTAGATGAGCTGGGATATTTGCCGTTTCCCGCTTCTGGAGGTGCATTGCTGTTCCATCTGATCAGCCATCTCTATGAAAAAACCTCGCTCATCATTACGACCAATTTGTCATTCGGCGAGTGGGTACAGGTCTTTGGTGATGCAAAAATGACTACCGCTTTGCTTGACCGTGTTACGCACCATTGCGACATCTTGGAAACCGGGAACGATTCTTACCGATTTAAGCACAGCAAAAATCGTTCTGAACAAGCCGATAAAATGGAAAAATTTGGACGCTGACAGGTGGTAAATATTGAACGCTGTTTGACAGTCTAAGGGAGGCGGCTGTATCCAACATGGCGTCGGTCAATTTGAACCCTTCCAATCACGCGCCATCCGCTAGATCCCGCCCCGCTGGGCCTGCGATGGATCAATCCAGTCAAGTTTTACTGCTCCGAAGACATATTGAAACACTTGGGCATCAAAGGGCAAACGCTTTGCCTGATGTTGGACGATTTTAAATTCTGGAAGAACAAAAATCCTCGATGGGAACCGCCTCATCGTTCAACCCGGATATCCATACTGTAACTCAGTGCATTTTGATGATGCTTCACGCGAACTGGAAGACCAGCCCGACTGACTGCTAACGCCCCAAAGCGGTCTGTCGCGCCTCTACGAAGCAGACACTCAAAGTTAGCGCATTATTGGTTTTTGCGCTCTATCCCTTATTTTAGGAGTGCGCGACGATGAGACACCTCCAGGCATAAAGACGGACTGAGGACGGTCAGGTTTCGCCGGCCATTGGCGCTTGGATGTCCGAAGTAGTATCAACGCCCGTCTGGAAGCTGGCACTCATTCATTTCATGGACTTTGTCGCAAAATGCATACAAACATGCAGAAGCGTCTCTTTAATGACGCAACGACCAGATGGAGTTTCGAGTACTATTAAACGAATAGTTGCCGAAAGTAATTTCTAACCTGATGGAATGGTAATGTTAAAAAAATTCATCCGTATTGGTTCATGGAACATCGGTGCCAGATTAGCACTCTTTATGTTTATTATTGTCGGTGCGACATTAGTTACTCTTATCGCATTAATCAATTACAGCACTAATCAACAAATCGAACAACGAACCGCTCTTGATGTCACTGACAAAACAAAAATGGTGGCCGATATGTTGAATATTTTTGATGCTGGTCTTCGATCACAAGTCAGCGTCGACGCCAAAATTTTCGAGGGCAGTTTCAAAGGCGCAGTTGGGCTTGATCCATCACGTTCCATTGATGTTGCCGGAACCGCTACACCAGTTTTGAAATCGGGCGACGGTGACCTCAACGGAAATTTTCCTGTGTTGGATCAATTCACCAGCCTGTCAGGAGCGATAGCAACGCTGTTCGTCAAGAAAGACAACGACTTCATACGGGTCTCAACATCACTGAAGAAGGAAAATGGTGAACGTGCGGTCGGCACTGTGTTGGATCATACGAACCCAGCTTTTGAAATCGTTAGCGGCGGCAAAAGTTATGTGGGTATCGCGACCTTATTCGGAAAACAATATATGACGCAATACGACCCCATTATCGACAGCGGGGGAAAAGTTATCGGCATATTTTTTGTTGGCGTCAATTTTACAGAGGCGATTACACAACTCAAAGATAAGATTCGGGCCATGAAAATAGGTGACACCGGATATTTTTATGCGCTGGATGCACGGGAAGGAAAAAACCTTGGCACCTTAATTATTCACCCGAGCAAGGAAGGGCAAATAATCCTCGATTCAAAGGACAGCAGCGGGCGTGAATTCATCAAAGAAATACTGGAACGAAAAGAAGGCGTGATACGTTATCCATGGGTCAACACTGAGCGCGGCGAGTCGGAAACACGAGAAAAGATCGTCGCGTTTATGCCGATAAAAAACTGGAATTGGATCGTGGCCGGGGGTGTCTACACCGACGAATTCACGCGAGATGCGACTGCGCTTGCCCATCGCTACGAAGCGATCGGCGTCATTTTATTGCTATGCTTAGGGGGCGCATTGTATTACGTCATGCGTGTGCGTCTTAGCCTCCCCTTGCAGACTGTGATTAATGCCGCAAGAAATTTGGCTCAAGGTGATTTGCGAACCCATATTAGTTCGACACGGGTTGATGAAATTGGCCAATTGATCGAAGCGATTAATAGCATTGGAACAGGCTTGGCGGAAGTGGTCATGCAGGTGCGTGCGAGCACGTCCGAAATTTCTCTGGCTGCCGATGAAATATCAAATGGCAACGCTGATTTATCGGCGCGGTCCGAATCGCAGGCCAGCTCGCTGGAACAAACGGCGGCGTCTATGCAAGAACTGACCGGCACAGTTAAAAAGAATTCCGAGAGTGCCAAGACTGCCAATGATCTGGTGGTTTCGGCAGCTGGTGTTGCCACTAAAGGTGGGCAAGTTGTTTCGCAAGTGATCAGCACGATGGCATCGATTAAGGAGAGCTCAAAGCGGATTGTCGATATTATCAGTGTCATTGATGGAATCGCATTTCAAACCAATATTCTGGCGCTGAATGCCGCTGTGGAAGCTGCCCGTGCAGGCGAGCAGGGGCGTGGCTTTGCCGTGGTAGCTTCCGAAGTGCGTAATCTGGCCCAGCGCTCAGCAGCAGCAGCCAAGGAAATCGCATCCCTGATTCAAGACTCCGTTGCAAAGGTAGATGCGGGCAATTTACTGGCTGAGCAGACTGGAAATACGATGACTGCGATTTTGGAATCTGTCGACAAGGTGACTCACATCATGGCCGAAATTAGCAGCGCCAGTATCGAACAAAGCTCCGGCATTGAACAAGTGAATCAAGCAGTTGGGCAAATGGACGAAATGACACAACAAAACGCTGCCTTGGTGGAAGAAGCTGCGGCCGCAGCGGAAGCCATGAGCGAACAAGTCAATGCAATGGCAAAAATAGTCGGCGTGTTCAAGATTGAAGAACCAACAGCAACAGTAACAAAGCGTCTGCAAAAGTCAGCTGTGTCATATTTGTAAAAAGATAGTATCAACCAGGAGCTCTTTTTCTATGTCTTTTTCTCGTTTTTTTAAAGATAAAATATAGCACATATGGCTCAAATAGATGAGCGCGCCAGGCGCTGTTGTGTGATGTCATATTTATAAGCCGGAGGAAAGAGCCGCTCGAAAAAAGCGATTGGAGTATTGATGGTACTCATTTTTCTCGCTCGCTGATAGACGATTCCAAGTGCTGGTATCAACATAATCTCTCTCAATAAAATCAAAGGCGTAACCGAATGACGGCTCATGGCCGCTCTAAGACAAAGCATGCAGCTTTTGCTGCTCCTCTGACACAGGCCAAATGAGTGCTGTGGTCTGCTGCTGCCAACCTAGCTTCAAATAGAACTCCTCTTTACCTGGAGCAGCAGTTAATGTGATAAATTTATAGCCCACCAATTGTGACCTAAGGTAATTTACAATTTCTCGCCCAAGACCAGATTGTTGACTGTCAGGTTTCACTACAACGTCGACCAAAAGCGCGTAGTACTTGCCATCGTCCATCGTTCTTCCGAACGCGACTAATTCGTCTCCATCGTATACGAATATGACGAAGCTACTTTTTTCAAAGGCGGAACAAATCTCTGAGGGCTGACGGTTGCCCCAGCCCACTTGTTGAAATAGTGAAGCAACTACTTCCCAGTCAACTTTCTGGGTTGTGAATACAAAGTTCAAATTTCACTCCAATACTATTAGATTAGGTTTAAGAAAGAGCAATAGTCGGTTACATTTCTAAAATTGACGAAAAAAATGAAGGGCCGCTGCTGGCCGATTGTGAGCGGTCGTCTCGCCGCTATCAACAGCGCTTGCCGAACCAACGTCACGCTCTTTCATTTTGGGGCGTGAAGCCTACTTATTCATCAAATGCCGTTTGCGCTTACACCATTTCGCAAAACAGACCCAAGTTATCAATGGAAAAATCCAAAAAATGACGATTGCAAAGTAAGGGAGATTCGATCTCGAAGCAGCCAGAATAGCTGTAATTAATATAGAAAATGCGAATAAAATTGTGGTCCAAATTTTCTGCAGTGCCGTAACCTTCGAAACAAGAAGATAAAGAAAAAATGCCAAAATCAACCCCATAAAGGGCAATATTACTGCCAAAAATAATATGTCCATTTTCCCCAATTTGCTGTCCTTTGTTGGTACCGAAGCTGATTTATTCCGATTAAGGCGGACATGCAAAGCTTTGGCGTTCGCTTTGAGCCGGGCCGGATAAAACAAGATCTTTACCGTTGCTATCAACCTCAGAGTGGTAGTCAAAAGTATTCCAGCTAAAGCCAGCGACAATGCCATATTTGTTGCCTGTGCTTCGTAAAGCGCACCACTGATTTTTCAAATCTTCTTCCAAAATCATATAGTTCGCAATTGCTGTGCGTGGACTGGCAGCGAGAATAGTATCCAGTTCAGCGGGGGAGCCAATGTTTTTCAGTAATAGCCTTATCGGATTATTGGCAGCCTTACCGTTATTGAAGCGGACAATGAAATCGGATAATGGCGTAGCCCCGTTACCGTACCCGGCGCGGTATAAATTATCTACTTCCACCGATACCACACCCAAGGGCTGTAGATCGCGGCGTTGGTGCACTTAAAAGTTGAAGTAAAAAGTACCCCAACTCCGATCATTTATGCAGGAACTTTCTGACTACGGACGGAGTTTGGGCGTCCAGCAGCGAGCATGCGATTTAACACAGCAACACCGACGGCGGCCTCGGTTTTTTGCGCTTCGAATCTGCGCGCACGCAGTCGAGGACCGATGATCGATTTATAGCGTCCCATGGTCGTTTCGACCAAAGCACGCTGTCCATAACCAGTGGCTTCTTGCCAAGCCAACCGACCCTCTGTATTGATCATGTCAAGATGGCGATTACGCTGACTTGGCGAACGCGATTGAGTACCAGGAACGGCGGTTTTACGGGGTGGGATAACCACCGCAATATCGTCACCATATTGCGCGATCGTTTGATAAGTGGGCGCGCCATCATAGGCACCATCGGCAGTGACTTTGTCGATTTGTTCGTCGACCTGATCCAGTAGTGGCCCCACTTGAGATGGGTCATCCGTATGCTGATCGGTGAGGATCTGCGCGACAATCATGCCTGCATCGACATCGACGGCCAGATGTAGTTTGCGCCAGCTACGGCGCGACTTCGCGCCATGTTTTTCTTCCAGCCATTGTCCTGCCCCAAAGACCTGCAAACCTGTGCTGTCGATGAGCACATGGAGTGGCCCCTTTGGTGCGGATGGTGACTTCGTTACCGTCAGTCCGACCGCCCGTCTGCTGACCGTGGTGTGATCCGGTGCCGTGATTGTCAGGTTCATCAGTGTCAGCACGGAAGCCATTAACCCTTCGGTTTGTCGCAGGGCCATTTTGAAGGCGGAGCGCAGCATCAGACTCGTCTCAATGGCGCTATCCCGATAGCGAGCCTGACCATTTGGCCCTACGCTTTGCCACTGATCTAATGCTGCGTCTTCAATCCACAACGTCAGGCTACCGCGCCGCCGTAATCCTGCTTCATATTCCGGCCAATTCTGAACCTTGAACGACATCTTAGGTATATGATGACGGCGATCGTCGTTGTGTTTGTTGGGCATCGGGGCGATCAGTAAAATTGAGGCCGCATCGTAACATCACCGCTTTTCGAGTTTGAAGTGCACCAACGCCACGCCATGGTGAAAATAGTTTGAGATGTCGATAACTAACTTGATTCGTCCCGATTTGTGAACCCATTTCTAGTATCAATGGTTTCCTACCATGTTGGATTAAGTGCTCCCCTATAGCGAAAATCTACCGTATCGCAATACAAGGCTAAGCATCACTAGCCGGTTGAGTGCGTTGGACGGGCGGAAGAAGATGTCGTGGAACTCATTGACGCGCGAGTGGGCGTGAAATCAACAATATTTTCCAGCCAATGTCCAACTGAGAAATGGAACGACGCTTTCGATAACAAGACAATTGCAGACGCGGTTCTCGACCGTTTGGTATGTAGTTCCCACAACCACAAGCAGTCCGGCGCGTCGTTAAGGTAAAAAGTTAGAGATACTAAATAAGGTAGTGTCAACTTACGGGCTGCGGGAAAATTTTGTAAAGTAGCGTGATGGAAAAATCCCTACGCTACCGCGGCTTCCGCTATCCGGCAGAAATCATTAGTCATGTCGTGTGGCTCTACTTCTGGTTTGCGCGGAGTTTTCGCGACATACAAGAGCTTATGGCCAGCCTTGGCATCATCGTCACGTACGAGACGATTCGCCTGTGGCGAAGACGCCAATCATGCCGGGTGTCGAGTATCGCTAGCACAAGGGCCTAAACAACCGGGCCGAACTCTCGCATCAACCGACGCGGTAACGAAAGCGACAGACGCGCCGCTCCAAGTCATCCGGCCAAGCTCAGCGCTTTTTGTCGGCGCAGAACCCGATCAACAATGCCTTTCGGTGCCGGCGCAACAGCTTGACAGCGGAGCAGTACAGGCATGTCCGCACGTAGGCATATTGTATATGGGATGAGCTCACCGACGTAGCAAAAAAAGCCTAATACGTGACACCGTGTTTCCCTACCAGAGGCAATTTCGTCTGCAATTCTACAAGTCGCCGTCTCGGTTCAGCAAGTTGACAATACCACCGTATGTAGTGATATGAGCATCTCGCTTAACGCGACAAAACCGCAATAAGCGCGTTGCGACATTAATTAAATGTTAATTACTATAATAGACTATAAAAAACTATAATTTCCTATAGCAAAATCTAGTGGGTAGACTATAATGAACTATAATTCTTTGTAATACAGTTCAAGCGTTTATATCATGACAACTGAAATTCCTATTTTTCACCGGCCAGAGTTAGCCCGGCAAATTGTCCAAAGAACCTTGTCTGCCAATGGACGGTCTGGTGTGTTCATTTCAGCGCCTCGGCGCACTGGCAAAAGCACTTTCATTATTGAGGATATCATTCCGTCGCTGAGGGGGCTTAAGGCTGAGGTCATTTACGTGGACTTGTGGAGCGATCGAAGCCGCGATCCAGGCGACTTAATTGCCGAAGCTGTTCGGGAACACCTACAAAAGCGCGAGGGCGTGCTACTCCAATGGGCGCGCAAGGGCGGCTTGGAAAAAATCAATGTCGGTGGAGTCTCAGTTGATATCGCTAAGGTCGGCATTGGCACAGGAAAAACACTGGCAAAGGCACTTGCAGAGTTAAGTGATGCTACTCAAGCGGTAATTGTTTTAGTGATTGACGAGGCGCAGCACGCTATCACAACGGAGGCCGGTGCCAACGCATTGTATGCCCTAAAAGCAGCACGCGACCAACTAAATGGTTCTGCTCATAATGGATTTCGGTTGATCGCGACAGGATCGAACCGAGATAAGCTCAGTATGCTAGTTAATGGGAAAGACCAGGCCTTCCTCAATGCTGTCCTGTTTGATCTGGAGCCCCTAGGGAAAGACTTCGTAGAGTGGGAGCTATCACAGTACGGCGGGTTGGTTGCGCCGTCCCTCGCGACCGTTGAGTCGGAATTCATTGCATCTGGCCACAAACCCGAAACCTTGCATAAGGCCCTTGACGATTTAGCATTTCGGTTTAACGTCACTGACTGGAATGTTGACTCTGAATTCAGGTCTATATTTTCGGCAATTAACTTGGATAGCAAACAGAATTTTATGCGCCAGGTGAATAGCCTTCCACCTTTGCAGGCGTCTGTTTTGGTAGTGATGGCTACAACTGGCGCAGACTATGCTCCGTTTCGGCCAGCCACCGTACAAAAATATAACGCCTTGTGCAAAAATTTTTCAACTTCGGAAGTTGTTGTTGACGACTCCTCCATCCAGTACGCACTGGAAGCACTTCGAAAGAAAACTTTGGTGTGGAACAGTGCAAGAGGTGTGTATGCGATCGAGGATTCACAGCACGTGGTTTGGCTTAAAGAGGAATTTCCTGCCGTAACAGTTGAATGAGGCTATTGTCAACTTGCTGAACCGAGACGGCGACTTGTAGAATTGCAGACGAAATTGCCTCTGGTAGGGAAACACGGTGTCACGTATTAGGTGTTGGCGCGCACTCAATATTGACCAGCCGGGGGTGCGGATAAAAACTTGGACTACTTGGAGGTAGTTCATGTATTCATACGAAGATCGTATTAGAGCAGTAAAGCTCTACATCAAATTTGGGAAGCGCACTGCGCCGACCATCTTGCAGCTGGGTTACCCGACAAAGAATGCTCTCAAGAGCTGGCATCGGGAATTCGAAGAATGTTGTGATTTGCCGGAAAGCTATGCGCGCAGGAAACCGACGTATTCTGAGCAGCAGAAGAAAGAGGTTGTTGAACATTACTTTAATCACGGTCGCTGCATTGCTGCCACGGTCAAGGCATTGGGTTATCCCGGGCGAAAGACACTGAGCGACTGGATCAATGAACTGCACCCCGAAACAGAGAAGCGGATTGTTGGCAAAGTCTCGGGACTATTACATCCCCAAGAGTTCAAGCAGGCAGCGGTCATTGAACTTTGCACACGACAAGAAAGCGCGCAAGTAGTTGCACAAAAGCTGGACGTAGACAGGACGACGCTATATAAATGGACAAATCAACTACTTAGCCGTGAGGCCCTAGCATCCATGAAATGCTATAAAGACTCACCGCCAGAACCTGAACGTGCGGAACTGGAGCGACAAATCGAATCGCTTCGACGCGACATCTGACATCCGACATCTGCAGCTAGAACATGATCTCTTAAAGAAGGCCAACGAAATAATAAAAAAAGCCAGGGCATCGACCTGCACCTTCTGCGCAATCAGGAGAAGACGATGTTAGTTGATGCCCTGAGAGAGACTTATGCACTGCCAGAACTTCTTACTAAGCTGGGTCTGGCACGCAGCTCCTACTTTTATCATCGGGCCCGATTGCAGCTTGCTGACAAATATGGTGGTGTGCGTAGCACCATCACTGAGATCTTTGAACTCAATCACCGTTGCTACGGCTATCGTCGGATACAGGCATCACTGGGCAAGCAGCAGGTCTTCCTCTCGGAAAAGGTCGTGCAGCGTTTGATGAAGCAAGAACGCTTGATCGTCGCCAAGGTCAAGCGACGCCGTTATAGTTCCTACCTAGGCGAAATCTGCCCTGCACCAGAGAATGTAATCAATCGCGATTTCCGTGCCGCAGTCCCCAATGAGAAGTGGCTCACCGACATCACGGAATTTCATATCCCGGCCGGCAAGGTATATCTATCGCCGATGATTGATTGCTTCGATGGCATGGTCATCAGTTGGTCAATCGGCATGAGTCCAGACGCAAAGCTTGTCAACACGATGTTGGATGCCGCCATCGAGACGGTGGTCAATAGCAACGACCGGCCCATCGTTCACTCTGATCGTGGGGCTCATTATCGCTGGCCTGGGTGGCTATCGAGGATCAGTGATGCAAAGTTGATTCGTTCGATGTCGCGCAAAGCGTGCTCGCCTGATAATGCGGCATGCGAAGGATTCTTCGGGCGGCTGAAAACAGAAATGTTCTATCTTAGGGAATGGCAAGCGACTACCATTGAGCAGTTTATTCAGGCACTTGACTCAAACATTCGTTGGTACAACGAAAAACGGATTAAAATTTCCCTTGGCTCTCGCAGTCCACTAGAATATCGCGAGAGTCTCGGCTTAACGACATAAATCAGTCCAAGTTTTTATCCGCACCCCCGCCATGATCCTTCGTTTGAATCACCTCGCGCAGCGTTACCGACAACATTTTTTTAGGAACGCAATGACGTTAAGTCGATTGCGATAGTGGTTTTCGCGGCCTGATTGCTCTGTGTTATTCGAAAGCTGGCTAACTAACTTTGGTTGGAATGAATAGCGTGCCGATGTATTGCGTATAGGTCTTTATCGTCAAATTTAAAAATTAAAAAATCTATAGTTCCTCTTACACCGTAGGATCTTTTTTTGAAAAAAGAAGTTATACCTGAGTAGCCCAAGATTACTTTATCGAAGGGAAGCAGTCTCACCCGGCGAGAAGAATTCGACTTGTTTTGTATCAAGCCAGTGGATGTGCGTTTACAAAAAGTACAGTGTCGTGTGAACATCATAAATTTTGCGGAGCTTTAAAAAAAATATTAAAAAAGAACTAAAAGCTCTATACTCAGCGATTACGCTCCCCGGCGTTGTGGAGATGCTCGTGCCCGCAAAAAAAATTATCAAAGACACTTTAACTGAAACTAGTGAGGTGATGGCTCTATCTGAGATGCCCTCTAGTTTGACATCAACCGCACCAGATATAGCCTTTCCTATCGTTGGTATCGGAGCCTCTGCAGGCGGATTAGAGTCCTTCGAACAGTTCTTTTCTGGCTTTCCGGCAGATGCGGAACCTTCGATGGCATTTGTCCTGGTACAACATTTGGCTCCTGACCATAAAAGTCTGTTAACCGACCTAATACGGCGTTGCACGCATTTCGAAGTGTTCGAAGCGGAAGACGGCATGGAAGTTCGCCAAAACTGTGTCTATGTTATTCCACCAAATTTCGATATGGCGTTTCTAAACGGTGTATTGCATTTGCTAGAACCGTCGGCGCCACGCGGACAAAGACTACCGATTGATTTTTTCTTCCGCTCTCTGGCTAACGATCAGCGTAAAAACGCGATTGGAATTGTATTGTCCGGCACTGGAAGTGATGGCACTTTAGGTGCGCGAGCCATCAAAGGTGAGGGAGGAATGCTAATGTCACAAACACCCGAGTCCAGCGAATTTGATGGCATGCCGCGAAGTGTAATTGCGACCGGGTTGACTGATTATATTTTACCATCTGCGGAGATGGCGGCACAGCTTATCACCTATGTCAAACATGCCTATGGAAAGCTTCATCGGCATCCTGCGGTAGATTCACCCCATACAGAAAGCGCTTTAAAGAAGATTTTCATTCTTTTGCGCTCACAGACCAACCACGATTTTTCCAACTATAAACCAAGTACCATCAATCGCCGTATTAAGCGCCGCATGGCTGTTCATCAGATCAACGACATCGACAGTTATGTTAAGTATCTGCAAAAAACGCCGCCTGAGGCGGTGGCCTTGTTTCGTGATCTGCTCATAGGTGTAACTAATTTTTTCCGCGACCCTGACGTATTTGAAGTTCTAGAGCATGAAATCATTCCGCGACTATTTGCCGATAAACCCCCTGGTGCCGTTATAAGAGTTTGGTCAACGGGGTGCTCTACGGGTGAGGAAGCATATTCGATCGCCATTTTGCTTCAAGAACGAATAGAAAAACTGAAGCAAAATTATAGTGTGCAAGTTTTTGCAACCGATATCGACAGCCGCGCAATCGCTATCGCTCGTGCAGGTTTGTATCCGATTAGTATCGCTGCAGACATTAGCCCAGAAAGGCTGGCACACTATTTTTCGCTCGAGCCCGATGGTAACTACTTCCGCATTCATAAAAGTATCCGAGACATGCTAGTGTTTTCTGAACAGGATTTAATTAAAGACCCTCCCTTCTCCCGACTGGATTTAATAAGTTGCCGTAACCTGCTGATTTACCTAGGAATGCCTTTGCAAAAAAAATTGATTCCCTTATTCCATTATGCTTTAAAGAAAAATGGGATTCTCTTATTAGGCACTTCCGAGGGTATAGGTGATTTTATCGAATTGTTCAAAATATTAGATCGCAAAGCAAAGTTGTTTCAGCGCAAGGATGATCGCCTTGAGGGACATAATTGGAACTTGCTGCGAACTATTTCACCCACTGCGTATGCTAACCAAACTCAAATTGCAGGAATAAAGAAAATGGAATTTCCAGCAAAATTACAATTGCGAGAGCTGACGGAGCAGGCGCTCTTGCAGCAACTTGCGCCCGTATGCGCACTTGTCAACTGGCATGGTGACATACTCTATTTACATGGCCGCACCGGAAAATATCTGGAACCAACACCAGGTGAAGTTGGTACCAATAATATTTTGAAAATGGCACGTGATGGCTTACGGAGTGATTTAACGTTATCACTGCAAAAAGCCACTGTCACTAAAGAAACGGCGCGCTGTTCTGGCTTACTGGTAAAAACTAACGGCCACTATACGTTGGTTAATTTAATCGTTTGCCCGGTATCGACTGGCTCAGCGACGACAGCAGAGGCATATTTATACTTGGTTATTCTTGAAGATGTGACAGCCGATTCCTCAGAGCGTTCCTTGCCAGTCGATGATTCCCCCATAGATGAAAAAATCAATTTGGATGTGGATACAGAGTCACGCATCACTTTGCTCAAACAAGAATTGCGAGCGAAGGACGAATATTTGCAGAGTACTCGCGAAGAACTAGAGAGTTCCAATGAAGAGCTAAAGTCTTCAAATGAAGAGATGCAATCTGTGAATGAAGAACTTCAAAGTACGAATGAGGAATTGGAAACCTCAAAGGAAGAGTTACAATCTGTGAATGAAGAATTGGCTACGGTCAATCATGAGTTACAGACCAAAATTCTGAGTTTGTCTCGTGCAAATAATGATATGAACAATCTTATGGCTGGTACTGGTATTGGTACGGTGTTTGTAGATTTTAAATTACACATCTTGCGATTTACTCCAGCAGCCAGCACCATCATTAACTTGATACCTTCGGATATAGGGCGCCCGGTCGCGCATATTGTCTCGAATTTGGTGGGCTATGACGGCTTGGTATCGGATACGCAAACTGTACTTGATACGCTAGCTGTTAAAGAGATTACCGTACAAACTACCATGGGGCGCTGGTACAACATGCGGATACAACCTTACCGCACACTTGATAATGTGATCGAAGGAGCTGTAGTCTCTTTTGTCGATATTACGGAAATCGTGCAAACACGCGATGCGCTTCACAAAGCCACTGAGTTGCTCCGTCTAGCGGTGGTAGTACGTGATGCCTACGATGCAATTACCATGCAAGACTTGAATGGCCGCATACTAGCCTGGAATCAGGGTGCAGTGAGGATGTACGGATGGACCGAGGCAGAGGCGCTATTGATGAATACAGCCGAACGTATTCCAGAGAACTTGCGTGCCGAAGCGCTTACTAAGGTGCAAGAACTCAGTCAAGCGGAGATTTTGGAGCCGTATCTTACTCAAAGACGCACTAAACTAGATGAGATAGTTGAAGTCTCTATTACGTCCACGGCTTTAATTAAAGAAAATGGTGAAATATATGCTATTGCGACTACCGAACGAATTGTCGGGAAGATGCTCCCATGAGCTCACATGAAAAGGATAGTCAATGTTCCGACAGGCCGGCAGAAATGCCTTCAGACGAGGGAGAAAATGACCATAGCATTCTTTCACAAAGGGAACGAGCCGAAGCCCACATTAGGCTAAATCCGGTATCTCGGCTCGAAGAAATTAATAACGGGCAGCATTTGCTGCATGAACTCCGAGTGCATCAAGTTGAGCTTGAAATGCAGAACGAGGAACTACGTGAGGCACAATTGGCACTGGCTCTGGCTAGAGATCGTTATTTTGATTTATATGATCTTGCACCCGTCGGATATTGCACAATAAGTGAACTTGGATTGATCAAGGAAACCAATCTGACTGCTGCCAGCCTATTTAGTATGACGCGTGGGAAACTAATCAATCAACCGATATCACGACTAATATTGAAAGATGATCAGGATATTTATTACTTACATCATAAACAGCTGATTGTAAGTGGAGAGTCTCAATCTTTTGATTTAAGAATGGTCAATGAAAATGGCGGGCCATTTTGGGGGCATATCACTACCACGCTCGGTCGAGATATTGAAGGCGGGAGTGAATTGCGTGCGGTGCTTTCCGACGTCACAGAACGTAAACAGGCAGAAATTAGAAATGCTCAGTTACAGCAAGATCTCGAAGAGAGAAATCGGGAGCTCGATCGCATCCGGATAGTCGCAGATAAAGCCAATCGGGCAAAATCTGATTTTTTGTCTAGTATGAGTCATGAGCTAAGGACACCCCTGCATGCCATCCTTGGCTTCAGTCAACTATTGGCCTCAGGTTTGCCACCTCCAACGTCAGAACAATCGCAAAGCATTGATCAAGTCTCAAAAGCAGGGTGGCACTTGCTTGAATTAGTCAATAAAATCCTCGATCTTGCAGTAATCGACTCCGGGAAGATAACTTTGTCCATTGAGCTAGTATCTGTAACGGAACTCATTACTGAATGCGAGGCAATGGTGCTGCCGCTAGCGCAACAACGCGGAATCAAGATAGTCGTACCTGTTGAAAATAGCCGAGATTTTATATTGGCAGATCCCGTGCGCATCAAACAAATTCTCATCAATTTGCTCTCGAATGCGATTAAATATAATCTGCCGGGCGGAGAGGTTGCAATAATTTGTTCTACAAGCACTTCTGGACGCCTTCGTATTAATGTAAATGATACTGGGGGAGGATTAACGCCCGCGAAACTCAACCAACTCTTTCAGCCGTTTAATCGACTTGGTCAAGAGGCAGGCAATGAAGGGGGAACAGGTATCGGACTGATAGTCTGTAAACGACTGATTGAATTGATGGGAGGAACGATCGGGGTCGAAAGCGTACTTGGTAAGGGCAGTTCCTTCTGGGTGGAATTAGACACCTCGTTGCAGTCGTATAGTACGGCGGAAAATATGTTGCCAATGCCCAATTCAGAAAAACTGAGCTTCTTGCAAAATACCCAAACCAGTAAAGTCGAGCATGGGTGTGGCCACTGTTGCGATTGGTTTTCTTGTTTGAAGCGGCACATGTGACATGAATTTGTGCCGGATTATCGTTTTATGGCGTGTCAATCCCTATGTGACCATCACTGCCCCTATGAACGTTGGGAAACGTTGTTTTTTTCGACTCTTTAAAAGCAAAGCTGTTACGTAAATAAACGCATCAACTGATCTGCGGTCAATACCAATAAACCAAACATCAAATGCGACATCACTTTTTCGCTACCACGCACCCGTACTGTCGTGCCACCAAATTCGTCTTTCAGCCTGCCATTGGTACGTTCAGCTTGCGTGCGTTCTTTATAACGCTGTTGTTCATGCGGGGCGAACGGTTTCTTCTCCCCGCCGCGTGCGTTGTGATCAATTAATGGCACGTGGCCAAGACTTTTGCTGTGTGCCCTTAACTCTTCACTGCAATACGCTGCATCCATCAAATCGTACAAATTCGTTACTCGTGCGGCCGTCATCGTTGCTAACGGCACCGCCGTTTGACTATCGTGCACCGAGGCGCTGGTCAATAGCGCACTGATGGCAACGCCGCAGTCAGCGGTGTCGATATGCAGCTTGTAGCCGTTCCAACTCACTTTATAACCTTGCGCATTGCATTTAGTGCCGCGGTCACACTCTTTGGGTAAAGCATTGACGATGCTCGGTAAAGTTTGCGTCAACTGCCAGCCTATCTTGGTCACTTTCTCTTCCTTTGGCGGCCTTATCTCGCCTTTCTTTGGCCGTCCACGGCGCTGCTTTTGGGCCTTTTCTACGGAAACAACTTTCATGTGTTTCTTCGGCTTCTCGCGCGCCGCAATCGCCGTGCCGTCACGGCTGATGTGTCCAATGAGGCTGTCGCCTAAATAACTCTTGATCAGCGCTTCGTGCACTTTCTCCGCTAATTTGGCTTGGGCAAATTCGCCAAAGGCGCGCGAAAAAGTGGCTTCATTCGGAACTTCTTTCCACATCTCAAAGCCGCACAGCCGTTTTAAACTGCGATCCATCGTCAATCGTTCTATTAAGGCCGCTGTTGTATTGAGCCCCAACACAGCTTTGGCGATGAAGGCGCTGGCCAATGCACCACGGTCATGCGGTTTGCGTCCTATCCCTTGCCATTGGTCCGACACAAATTCTTCGATGCGCACCCAGTCTAGTACATGAATCAATTTTTCCAGCTTCGGCGTCAGTGACCCGCATTGCTGTTTTATCTCCGGTAGCAAATCGTGTTGCAGTAAATTCCAGCGTTGCATTATCAGCAGGCGTTGTGTAGGATTCATAGCGGAGCGCAGATGGTTGTTTAGTCACTTTCATCTTGCCAGAAATGGCCGCTCCTTTCTCATCTATTTTGCGCTTCTCGCAATAAAATTACTCTCCGGTGTTTCGTTTTGCAAGAACCTCAACTTAAAGCAAATTCTGTCACATCGGATGAATGCGTGATCCCAAGCAAGTTGTACACTTTGCTGTACGTGGAAGACAATTTGGCGAACCTTAAACTCATCGAAGCGATTGTCGCGCGACGCCCAGCTATTATTCTAGTGAGCGCCCCAAACGGACTAAAAGGAATCGAAATAGCGACTCAAATAGTCCCCGATATTATTCTGATAGATATCGACTTACCTGACATGAACGGAAAGGAAGTACTCCATATCTTGAGAAAAAATCCAGCTACTTCTCATATTCCTATTATCGCGCTTAGCGCCAACGCAATGCGCAATGACATTGAAACTGGTTTAAAAGCAGGATTCCTTCAGTATCTCACCAAGCCAATTAAGATAAAGGAATTTATGGAAACGATTGATGTTTATCTTGAAGTGCAGCCTGAGCTATAGTTATTATTTGAACTGCTATGTCTTCGGGGGACAAGACAAAATTGATACAGCCACTGCTAATCGCTGCGTCAGGCATATCGGGTTGCGCAGCGGTATCTAATTTCTGGGCGATAGTAATACCACCTACTTGCTGAATGCCACATAGTGCTGCAGCGCCATCGCCATCAAAGCCAGAAACGATTACTGCGATGAGTTTTCCATTCCAATATTGTGTGAGCGAACGCAAAAAAACTGTGATGACGTCTGGCCACCCTCGAGGTTTCGAAATTACCTCTAGGTGAAACTGTTCGTTTTTTACGTGAAGATCTTTATTTTCCGGTATTACATAAACATGATTTTTTTCTACAAGTAAGCCTTCACTAATTAGATTAACTGGCATTTTGGTGAAGTTGGGAAGAATTTCGTGAAGCTAAGTTGGCATGCTTCGCATGTGATTCACGATCACGATAGCAACACCCATGTCAGGCGGAAGGTTTTTTAGTAGTCGGATATAGGCATCCAGACCTCCTGCAGAACCGCCTATACAGACAATGGGAAAGTTGCTTATCAAAGTATTCCTTCTTATATTGGTTGAAAAATATTTTTAGTTAGTCAAGAGAAAAATCTTTAGCTCGCGAAAGACAGTTTCATAAAATCTTTTTAAAAATTGTTATATCGTCCAAATATACCTACCCAAATTCACAAAATTCTTCCCATTCAAGGCTCTGTCTAAATTACTTGAGTGTCCATATTGCTGCGAAAAAATTCGTCAGTATTCCTGATCCCGGTTTTAGCAAAATACATGGTAGTGTCTGGATTTTTATTCAGCGTATCTGCATCTTGCCCATCATTAGGATAGAGGCTTATCCCAATGCTAGCTTTCACACATAAATATTTTTCTGCATGCAATACAGGTTGAAGAAAGGCTACTCGTCACGGTGAATAAAGCGATATTACCTTTGCTAAAAGCGGGATAAATTGACCTAGACCTGATATTGACTTTAGACCCGTATTTTGACCTTCTATAAGAGGGCGGCAATTTCTGATCGGCGAAAATACAATGTAGTTAATGGATAACCGAACAATCACTTTTTTTGCCAAAGGCTAGTAATTTCTGTAATGCACATAGTTTTCGACATGGCTTGGCAGAAGTCATACTATTTTTTATTTTGTTAAAACATGCCAGAATCATTTATTGATACGCCAAATAACATTACCTACATCATCAGCCACAAGTAACGCCCCTTTTTTATCAACCGCTACCCCCACAGGTCGCCCATACGCTTCATGATTTCTACTTAGAAAGCCAGTCAGGAAGTCCTCAACCGCACCAGTGGGTTGACCATTTACAAACGGAACAAAGATCACTTTGTAGCCACTATGTAACTTCCTATTCCAAGATCCATGTTGTCCAATAAATGCTCCGTTTTTATAATGAGGAGAAAATAAGTTGGCATCATAAAAAGTGAGACCTAAAGATGCCGTATGCGCACCTAATGCAAAATCCGGCTTGATTGCACTCTCCACTAAGTCAGGTCGTTGCGGAGTCACCCGTGTATCGATGTTCTGTCCAAAATAACAGTATGGCCAGCCATAAAAAGCACCGTCTTTTACAGAGGTCATGTAGTCAGGTACCAGGTCGTCTCCCAATTCATCCCGCTCGTTAACAGCAGTCCACAAACTGCCGTTTTCTGGCTGCCAGGCCATCCCCACTGGATTACGTAATCCAGAGGCGAACACTCGAACTGCCCCTGTTTTGATCGTGATTTCCAAAATATCAGCGCGATTGGTTTCTGCTTCTATGCCGTTTTCACCCACATTACTATTCGATCCAACACTCACGTATAAACGAGTACCATCTCGGCTAGCAATAATATTTTTCGTCCAATGATGGTTAATTGTTCCAGCAGGAAGATCAGCGATTTTCACCGGCTTTGAGGTAATTTTTGTATCGCCTTCTTTATACGGAAAACGTAACACAGCATCAGTGTCGGCGATATACAAATCCTCGCCCACTAATGCCATACCGAAGGGTGAATTTAAACCTTCTAAGAATGCTGTTTTTATTTCTGCGACACCTTCCTTATTAATACCTCTTAATAATGTAATTCGATTTGCACTGGCCACTCCAGCGCCGGCTTTTTTCATGACTTTTTTCATCACAAAGCCTTTGATACCTTTGCTATCGTCAGGCTTGGGAGGTGCATTGGTTTCTGCAACTAGAACATCACCATTAGGAAGAACATAAAGCCACCGTGGGTGATCAAGATTGACGCTGAAAGCAGTAACTGAAAAGCCTGGAGGCGCGACAGGTTTCATGCCTAATGGCCACCCGATTGCGGGTGCGATATTAACCGTGGGTATTAGTTGCTTTTGGGGTTTCGGTAAAGTCGGGTTACTTCCCATTCGTGCCATATCGTTGACTGTTTGCGACAACACGCTTTCACCCCCAAAAAAACTAATTAGTAGAAAAAATGGAGTCACTATTTTTGTATGGCGCATGATTTTTTCCCAATATAGAGATATTTATCGAGCATAAAAGAATTAAACAATTCGATTTGTGCAGTACCACACATTGATGCCTATATTTTTTCATACACTCTGACTACTAAATATGAAAATTCAAAAATTCGATGCGTAATTGGATAAAAGTATTTTTAAATTTCAACTCTATCTGTTCGATAGAGCACAGACCGACTTAGTTCTTACGCGTACCTTTTTTTGCTCTTGCTAACTTTTTAATGAGTCCTACCACTTTTTGTTCCCAAATTAATGGAAAAACTTTAAAGGTAGAACCGTAAATTCAAATTTCTTAGGACACATCCAACAATATTAACCTACAGCTAAATTACGGAATTGATCCAAATGGAAACGAATATATCTGCGATGCACCAAATGATTAAAAATAGGGCAGATTCCATTGCTGAGCAAGGTTCAGCCGGTACTGTAATTTTATGGGAGCAAATCGCATTTAATATTATTGAAGTCATAGGCGAAACGGGTTTTGACTCTCTTTACGCAAGAAGTATTTATCTGGATAGGATTGAATCACTATTGATTCCCTGTGATGTTCCTTTAACGGAAGATCACAAAAATAATCGATTCTACGATCTTGAGAAAAGCTTTCAGGGCAGAACCAATGCCCAAATAAACGAAACAAATATCGTGCTTTTGACGACGCTGGCTGACGTTTTATCTTCATTAATAGGTGAACATTTAACAGTTCTGATACTACGAGTTTAGTACGTAAATAGTAATTTGCGCGACATTAACCTAGGGCTAAAAAATGAATGAAAAAGTAAATATTCGCCAATTAAAAACTGGCGTACCAGGGCTCGACAATTTGCTGGGCGGAGGTATCCCTGAGTTTTCATTCAATCTCATTGCGGGTGCTCCAGGCAGTGGGAAAACCACTCTTGCACACCAAATTATGTTTTCACTAGCTAGTCCTGATAATCGTGCGTTGTTCTTTACGACATCGGGAGAACCAGCAATAAAAATGCTTCGATACCAACAGCAATTTCCTTTTTTTGATCTAGAGAAAGTGAGAGAGTCAATTCACTTTATTAATTTATCGGTCGAACTGATGGAGGAAAGTTTTAACAGCGTGCTGAAGCGCATCGAAAAAGAAGTAAAAAATTATTCTCCGGGTCTGATATTTGTTGATTCCTTTAGGTCAGTCATCGACTCCGACAATGAAAATATCAGCCATACATCCTCTTTACAGCAGTTTGTACAGAAGCTGGGAATACAAATGTCTAGTTGGCAAGCAACTACCTTTTTGATAGGGGAATATGTGGTACCCGGATCTGAGCCCAGTCCAGTTTTTACTATTGCAGACGGAATAATTTGGTTATCCCAAAATTTGCACCGGAACTCCGTCGTACGCAAAATCCAAGTAATTAAGTTGCGTGGTCATGCTCACGCTCCCGGCTTACATACATTTCGCATAAGTAATCTAGGAATCCAAATTTATCCACGAGCCATCATTAATCCTGGCGAGACAGTGAGTTTGTCGACAACTTCCTCTGTGACAGATAAGCGAATTTCTGTAGGAGTCAAAGGTTTGGACGTGATGCTGGGTGGTGGACTACCCATGGGCTATTCACTTTTAGTAGTCGGACCCTCGGGCTCGGGGAAAACAATATTAGCTACGGAATTTTTGGCTGAGGGTGTGCGAAATGGCGAGAAAGGGGTCATTGCCGCATTCGAGAAAAGTCCAAGCCAACTATTAAGTGGTCAGTTAAATTCTTTAGTAAGAGACATGAAAGTAGGTGTTATCGACACAAGGTCGCTCGATCTGTCTATTGATCAGACACTCCACGACTTGATAGATATGATTAAAAAATTGCAAGCCAAGCGTGTTGTGATCGATTCTTTGTCCGGGTTTGAATTAGCCTTGGCACCGGAATTTCAAGAAGACTTTAGAGGATCACTTTATAGAATGATTGCAGAACTGACTGGTATGGGTGTAACCATTTTGATGACCTCCGAATTAGAAGATCGATATGCCGATTTACGTTTTAGTCCCTTTGGCAGCGCATTTTTAGCAGATGCTATCGTCATGCAAAGATATATTGAACTTGAAGGTCAATTTAAGCGTGCAATCTCCGTTGTAAAAGTACGTGGAAGTAATCATAGTAAAGAAATTCGTTTATTCGACATTACCGACGACGGCATCCTATTAGGAGAATCATTATCTGCCTACGAAGGCATACTTACTGGTCACCCACAGTTAGCGATCAACAATGACGGTTCAAGAATCTGGAATAATCATGAATAAGGACGAACCAGAAAATGCGGCTCAGGATAATCACGAAAATGAGCCCACAGTTCCGATCATCAAACTCACTAGCGTACCCGTGGAAGATATTATCGTACGAGAACATGCCTTGCAAGAAGATGAGGCAATTGTTTTAAGCCGCGAGAAATTGGCTTCGGCAAGAGAAAATACTGCACATTTACGTGAAGATGCGGCGCAGCAGCGTGAAGGAACAGTACAAGCACGCGAGGACGTAGCGAACATAAGGGAAGTAGGAGCAATTCTGCGCGAAAACAAAATACTAATTGAATCCATAAATCCGTTTGAAACTGATAACCAATTAACAGTCTTGCAGCAGGCAAACGCCCACTTGGTGATAGCCTCAATCGAATCACAAAAATTGGTTGAAAAAATAGAAAATACTAAAGCAAAGTTAAATCATTTAGCCCATCACGACGCCCTTACTGATCTACCAAATCGCATGTTATTGCAAGACAGACTCACTCAAGCGATCGAATTAGCACATCGTCAAGGAAAGCAACTTGCAGTGATGTTTATAGATCTTGATCATTTTAAATATATTAATGATTCTTTAGGGCATGCAACCGGTGATGGCTTGCTTAAATCAGTCGCAAAACGCTTGCTAGATTGTGTACGTCAATCAGACACAATCAGTCGCCAAGGAGGAGACGAATTTATTGTTCTTCTACCTTCAATTGAGCATGCGGAATATGCAGCGCTAAGTGCAAAAAAAATCTTGATGTCACTCGAATTACCTCATTTGGTTGAGCAAAATGAGATTTTTATTGGCGCAAGTATTGGTATTGGTATTTATCCTGATGATGGGGACGATACTCGAACACTCTTAAAAAACGCTGATATTGCGATGTACCACGCAAAACAATATGGGCGTAATAATTTTAAATTTTTTGAACAAGGAATGAACGATAGAGCAATCGAACGGCAATCGATTGAGACTAGCTTGCGTAGAGCGTTAGAACGAGACGAATTTATTCTTCATTATCAACCTAAAGTGTGTTTAAACACTGGTATCGTAGTTGGAGTTGAGGCGCTTATTCGATGGCAACATCCCGAAAGAGGTTTTTTATTGCCGGGACAGTTCATATCGATCGCAGAAGAATGCGGTTTGATAATACAAATTGGTCGATGGGTTCTACACACTGCTTGCCGTCAGGCGCAACTTTGGATAAAAGAAGGTTTTCCTGCGATCGTGATTTCGATAAACACTTCGGCCCTTGAGTTACGGGCAGACGATTTCCTAAAAAACATACTGTGTGTACTGCGTGAGACTAACGTCGAAGCTCGCTATTTGGAAATTGAGCTTACAGAGAGTGTATTAATACAGAATGCTGATTCTGCCTACTCCGTATTGCAAGCGCTTTCTGATTTGGGAATCAAGTTAGCACTCGATGATTTCGGAACCGGCTACTCTAGTCTTAGCTACTTGAGACGATTCCCTTTTAATAATCTTAAAATCGACCAATCATTCATTCGACAGCTTACCAACGATCCAGACGACGGAACCCTAGTAAGCGCTGTAATTAATATGGGGAGATCCCTTAAGATGTGCGTTATTGCAGAGGGAATTGAAACGTCTGAACAACACGACTATCTACTTTCTCAAAGATGTGAGCAAGGACAAGGATTTTATTTGGCTCGACCTATGCTAGCAGATGAACTTAGTGTGTTATTGAGTTCTGGCGCAACCCTACCCTTATCGGATCCGTAACACGTAGGCTAACGACGTTCAGCGAAGAAGTATTACTCTATGTTGGCTATCGTACGGATTAAAAATAATACTTGGCGTAATTTGGAAACTGATTTGAGATGTTATGAAAGACTAGAGTTTGTAAGTTTGTTAAAAGCTGCTGTTTTAACAAAAACCAGTAAAAAATTTAAGTAATTTGATACTTTAATTTTGGAAAATATCATGACTAAAAAAAATGGCAACGAATACGGGAAAGACTTAACCATCAAGAAACTTATTCCACAATTACCTCATGAACGTGATGAGAGTGTCGAACAGCATCCAAGCAAGCCAAATAAAAAAATGAAGCAGGCTTTTGTCGATTTAAATAATGGATTAGTTGATACAGATTTGCACGGAGAACGGGGAGTGGAGGAGGTAGTCAAATTTGACGTGAAGCACAAATTAAAATTAGCAAAAAAATTACCTAGTTTCAAACTGCATCGTTAACAGGCAACCAATTTAACCAGCGTACTTAAAACAAAAAATATAGTGCAAAGTTAAACCAGATTACGTCACCTCAAAAGATAAGATAAGACGTAATTTTCATTTGCGATCTAAAATAATTTGTACTTTGGCAGAGGCGACGACATGCTCCGTCTCAAGTCCAAATTGTCTTAACAACACTTTCATCGGGGCAGAGATACCAAAGGTATGCAAGCCTAAAATACTACCGTCCAAACCGACGTAGCGCTCCCATCCAAATGTTGAGGCCGCCTCTACAACGAGTCTTGCTTTGATTGACGGAGGCAGTATTTTATCTTTGTAGGATTGCGGTTGGCTTTCAAATAGTTCCCATGATGGCATGCTGATGACGCGAGCATGTATGCCCTCACTCTTTAACTGTTCGTATGCTTTAATACAAAGTCCTACCTCGCTGCCTGTTGCGATCAGCAGTACATCCACTTGACCACCTGGAGCGTCCGCCAAAATATAGGCGCCTTGAGCAAGACCATTCGCGCTGGCATAGATAGAACGATCCAAGGTAGGTACCGTTTGCCGTGTCAATACCAAACAAACAGGTGTTTGTTTTAGCTGCATTATTACTCGCCAGGCTTCCACCACCTCATTCGCATCTGCTGGCCGCAACACCACCATGCCTGGCATGGCGCGAAGCGAGGCGAGTTGCTCTATCGGTTGATGAGTGGGGCCATCCTCTCCCATACCAATCGAATCATGCGTCCAGATATAAATTAAAGGTAGCTCCATCATCGCGCTGAGTCGAAGTGCGGCGCGACAATAGTCAGTAAAGATGAGAAAACTAGAGGTAAACGGACGCAAGCCGTATAAACTCATCCCATTCCCAATGGCACACATTGCATGCTCACGCACACCAAAATGAAAATTACGTCCGGCATAATTGCCTTCCTGTGCTTGACCAATCGCTTGAAAATTACTCGGTGCCAGTAAGTTGAGTTGAGTTTTAGTCGACGGCGACAGATCAGCAGCCCCACCCAATAGCCAAGGTATTTTGCGTGCCAGCCCATTCAATAGAACACTTGATGAATCACGCGTAGCAAGACCCTTTTCATCAGCATCAAAAATGGGTAAGGCCGTCTCCCAGCCTTCAGGCAGATTACGCTCTTGCATGAGATCAATTTCTGAGGCTAACGCAGGATATTCCTGGCGATAGGCCAACATCAACGTGTTCCAAGCCGCATGAGCTAATACACCACGCGATGCGAATCGCTTTTTAAAATGATCAATCACCCCTTCAGGTACATCAAATTGTAAATCAGGTTTAAATCCATAGAATAGTTTTGTCAGACGGACTTCATCTTCACCTAAAGGCTCTCCATGGGCTTCGCGCGTATCCTGCTTATGTGGTGCGCCGTAGCCAATGTGGCTTTCGACAATGATGAGAGTAGGTCTGTCCTCATTTTCGTCATGCGTTTGTTGCTGATGCTCTTCTCGTTTATCTGAATCTGCAAAGATCTGATAAGCCTTTGTTAAGGCAGTCAAATTATTAGCATTCTTGACTTTGAGTACCTGCCAACCATAAGCGACGAAGCGAGCCGCAACATTTTCCGTAAAAGTGATTGAGGTCGCTCCTTCAATACTGATGTTGTTGTCATCATAAATCCAGCACAGATTAGATAATTTCAGATGCCCCGCCAGCGATGCCGCCTCGCTGCTGACGCCTTCCATCATGTCGCCATCACCACATAAAGCATATATATGATGGTTGAATAGATCAAAGCCAGGGCGATTGTAGGTCGCAGCTAACCAGCGCTCTGAGATCGCCATGCCGACACTGCTTGCCAACCCTTGCCCTAGCGGCCCTGTAGTAGTTTCAACTCCAGAAGTCCAGCCGTATTCAGGGTGTCCGGTGCAGCGACTTCCTGCTTGTCGAAAACTCTTTAAATCCTCCAGAGTGACTGCCAGCCGATCGCCGGGTGGATAACTTGACGACTGAGCTTTTATCCCTGTCAGATGAAGTAAGCTGTATAGCAAAGCACAGGCGTGACCAGCGGATAAGACAAAACGATCACGATTAATCCATTGCGAGTCTTCAGGATCATACCGTAAAAAATATTGCCACAAACAATACGCAGTTGGCGCTGCGCCCATTGGGGTGCCAGGGTGACCTGACTGGGCTTTTTGTACTGCATCAATTGATAAAGTACGTAAGGTATTAATACATCGCTCATCGATTTCCAGCTCAGAAAATTGCTCAGACTCGTTCAATTTAAACTCCAGGTAAGAAATCCTAAAGAGCTATCGGACGCAGCTTGGAAAATGAGATCGCTCACAAAAGTACGCTTAGTAGGCTTATTCACCGGAGTTGCTACTTTCCCACTGTTCCGAAATTTCAACATTCGCAAGCTTTCGTCCCTTTTCGTTAATTATTGAAAGCAAAGCCTCCCAAGACTTGACGAATGACGCAACTCCTTCAACTTGCAGTCGCTCCGCCAGAGCTTCGTCATCGACGCCCTCCCGTCTGAATTCTTCTAATACTGCAGAGGCAAGTCCGCCGTCGATAGGTAATACGCTTTCCGGATTACCATGATCTGCGAAGGCAAGTAAGGTTTTTTCAGGAACGGTAACGATACTTCCCGGAGCCACTAAAGCATCGACATACAAGGTATCTGGTGCCGTAAGATCTTTAGTCCCTGTGCTTGCCCACAATAGCCGTTGTGGGCAAGCACCTGATTGCAGGATTTTCTGCCAGCGCACAGATGTCATGAGTATTTGATAGTTTTTATAAATCAGCATCGCCATCACAATGCCCAACTGATTATGGTATTGAGGTGAGATTTCCTGCTTTACCCCAGTGTCCCAGCGGCTGACAAAAACGGACGCTACCGAAAACACTTTCGTGTCAAGACCGGCTGAGATTCGTCTTTCAATACCGCAAAGATAAGCTTCTGCTGCTGCAAGATATTGCTTTACAGAGAATAGTAATGTCACGTTCACTGCTATGCCAGCAAAAATCGATTCTTCGATCGCCTTCAGCCCTGCGGGGGTGCCCGGAATTTTGATGAATAAATTAGGGCAATTTGCTGCTTTATACAAACGCCTAGCTTCTTCAATTGTTCCCTCTGTATCGTTTGCTAACAATGGAGACACCTCCAATGATACCCAGCCATCCACGCTGTCAGTGATCTTAAATATCGGAAGAAGTAATGTTGCTGCGTGTCTTAGATCACTCATCGCCAATTCAAAAAAAATGGCTTCAGTAGACTTTCCCTCTTCCAACTTTTGATGAATATCTGCATCATAAGCAGCGGTATGCCTGATCGCCTGATCAAAAATAGTTGGATTCGAAGTCAATCCCGTGATCGATAACTCTGCCAAGTAGTGCGCTAGGATCCCACTACTCAAAAGATCACGTGTGATATTGTCGAGCCAGAGACTTTGTCCAAGTTGATGCAGTTGTGTTGTAGGTTTCATGGTAGCCAATATGAAAAAAGTTGCTGAAGATTGCCAGGAAGGGTGGGATATTTTCGGACTATGGCGCACTCCAAAAATCTCGGCGTATTAAGTTCCCAATACGTTCAATTACTATCTCAGGGTTTGAGAAATTAACTAAATACTTTGGTCCAATATCGGCATTAAAAGCAGAAACGAGTGAATCTATCGTTTATTCATTATTACTAAGGTATCTACTCCCACATTTTCGATGACGGAACTATAAGCCACGGGGTGGGACTCCAAACGATACAAACAGATACTCGCGACTTAGCAATAAGGCCACTCTTAACAATAATTATTCACGGATAGTGGTTTGATCAACCACATTTTTTACGCCTTGTGTTCCCCAAACTGAATTGACAGCCAGATCACGTTCCAACCAACTATGTACGGTTCCAGACAAAGTGACTTCGTTACCATTAACGGTAACGAAGACTTTTTTTACATCTGTATGAGCACGACGCTCTAATGCCGCTTCAATATCTGATTTGATCGCACTCAATGAGACGTTCGGTTGAATCATAATTTGATCGCTCAATCCGGTAACTCCCATTAGATTACGCACTGCGCCAATCACCGCTTTCCTCTGATACTCCCAATCAACTTCGCCAGTTAAGGTGATAAAGCCATTCTCAACAACGACGCTAACCGCGTCGTTTGGTACATACGTCAACCATTCAAGTGTATATTTTGCAGTACGTGCAATATCGCTATCTGTCCTTTGGTTAGTCCCTGGAAGTCTGACATCGATTTCGACCGCCAATGCCTTAACACCGTAAACGCGCTGCGCTGCTCGCTCTGCATCCCATTTTTCAGTAATGGTCCTGACTTGGCCAGCGAGTGTGACTACTCCATCAGAAACTTCAACTACGATATGAGAAGCATCGACAGACGGTTCCCATTTCAACTCAGCAAGAACGTCCTTTTGAATTTGTGTATCGGTATTCATTTTTGACTTTCATTCAGGTAAAAGAACGATCAGCTTGAGCTGTTATAAAACTCTAATCTGTACGGTGTACTGCTTAGGACAAATGAATGTTGGCGTGGTAACCGAGTCTTTCAATAACCTCTACTACTTGTGATGCGGTTACGCAGGCAGGGTCAGTAGACAAAATCGCTTTTCCGTCACGTAAAGAAAGTGCGGTATTACTTACGCCATCGATCCCTTCAAGCGCGCGATATATTTGCCCTAGGCGAATACCACGGGTCATCCCTTTAGTATCAAAAATAATGATTTCCATTAACATTCTCCATTGTAAAAAATCAGAATCAGTCTAAAAAATCGTAAATGTCCTGCCTGGAGATTTCATTTTGGTTTGTTTTTTTATCATCAGGTGGAAACAAGGTAGGCGCGAAAACAATGCTTGTCTGTGCGCTACCTAACCCAGGTGACGTAATTAAAAAAAGGGGGAAATTAGCAGAATTGAATCAGAGCGAATGGGCAATTGCATCTGATGCGAATGGCACATTTGCTCATCCTAATTTGAACTTAAGGGTATGGACGATATTGCTAGTTAGTTTTTTCTGGCAAAGAATCAAGCAACCCAAAACGTAGCTGCAAAGACTCTTTAAAGGCAGTAGCAGTTTGTGGTTTGACAAAAAAGGTGACGACTTCGGGATGCATTACAAGAATCAGGCGCTCAATATCGACGACCAGAGTTTCAATCTGTGATGTTTTGAGATTATCTGCAAATTCGATACTCATCGCAGCGAGTATTTGATCCGGCGCAAGTTGTACCGTCAATACGCCGTTAGTTGTTACTGACGGCGAGAGTTGATTAGCGATGCTCAGCAATGAAGCACTTAGTTGGTGGTCTGCACGTTCTCCGATCAACAAACTTTTACTTTCCCGTGCCAGCAAGCCTGCGGTGCCTGCGAGTATTGTTCCTATCAAAATAGAAGCGATCCCATCAGACGCCAGTAGACCTAAACTAGTTGCCAGATAAGTGGAAATTACAGCAGTCACAATCCCGATCAATGCCACGCTGTCTTCAAATAGAACAATAAAAGAGGCGGGATCCTTGCTTCGACGAAATGCGTCGTAATATCCGAGTGTACCCTTGGACGCTTTAAACTGGTTCAGTGAGATCAACCAAGACGCACCATCAAACATAAAGGCTAGTCCTAAGACTACATAACTCACGATGGGGTCGGTGATTGACTGAGGCTTCATCAAATGCAAAACACCTTCATAAATTGAGACGCCCGCACCAAGAGCAAATACCAGCAAAGCGACAATAAAACTCCAAAAATAGAGCTCGCGCCCGTAGCCGATTGGGTGCTCTATATCGGCCTGTTGTTCAGCGCGGCGCATGCCATACAGCAGCAATAATTCATTGCCGGTATCCACAAACGAATGAATAGCCTCACTCCACATAGCGGCACTATCGGTTCAAGTAGCAGCGCCAGTTTTGATAATAGTAATTAAAATATTTCCGATCAATGCGGCGTAGATGACCTGCTTTGAAGATACATTCGTTACCATATCAGCTCATGTTCATAATGATTGTGATTTGATGGCTCTCATTGGTAATTTACAGGTCACAATTTGCAATGACAGTTTTACGTTAAATTATTGAACGCTTCCCAATACGTTGCCCACAGCATAGGTTAGAGTCATTGTTAAAGCGCTCCAACCCATCACTCGTACAGATCCTTTCACAACGTTGGCACCGCCAGTATAAGCGGCAAGTCCACCAAGAACCGCCAGAAAACAGATTGAGATCCCGGCAACAGACCAGCTCTTCCGGTTGCCATTGACATTGCACCCGCGACCAGACTCGCCACGCCAGCAACCAAAATACTAGTGTGGCTCGCATTGGAAGCAGCAACACCTAAAATCAAACTGGAGGTGGAGACGATGCCTTCGTTCGCACCGAGGACAGCAGCTGTCAGCCAACTTATATGTTCAAGTTTATGTTGTTCAGGATATTTTTTTCATGATCTTTCGCTACTAAAAATGTCTTATATAGCAATGAAAACAGTATGCAAAAAATATTTTGTTCGGTCATCTTCTTGTCGCCACTTCCTTGGCGAAAGTTAATATTAAATGCAATATTCTCGTACTTTTTATTGGTCTCTTTATACGACTATGTATCAATAAAAAATATATTTAACAGCTATTTATTTAGTTGGTGTCGGCCTCTTCAGCACGCTATTTAATCGGTTTAATATTTTTTCGGTTAAGCGAACTACCGCACAGACGACCTTGGAATATCAAGTTCAATATGGTCTAAGGAAAGATCCAATAGGAGAACCGAGTGCTTTTCGTACCGATTGGGCGGGACGATCTGCCAAAGAAAGCAAGCTACAAATCGAGGATTACGCCCCCACAACAGGTACTTGGCGTAGCTCGGTACCCAAAGTTTAGGTAATTCAAGTAACTAACTCCGTAAAAAGTAGGTAACTTGGACTAAGACGCATGTTGCCTCGAATTACTAAAACCAACTGCAATTGGAGAATTTGATGAAGAACAAACAGACAATAATTATCGCCTCTGCGATAGCCTCATTGACAATATTAACCGTGGTTGGAAAATATCTATCCCGTCAAAAGCAAGTTGAAAAAAAATTAGAGAAAGACGAAATTTCTAAGTGGGACGGCGAGGGAGGCAATTTGCCGACATTAGGTTTCATCAAAACCTAAATAGAGAAAAACTCACTTGAAGATTTTAATTCCTACGGATATTTAATAGATACAAAGACACTTAGTAAATCTGTTAATAATTTTATTTTTCGTACTCATCGATATATTAGGAACCAAAATGACAAGTAATCAAAAATTAGATTTACCAAATATTCATGATGCTGAAAATGCAAGCGCATCGTTAGATTCCGACAAATATGACATGATTGAATTGAGTGACGGTTTAATACCTGATACAATGTCAAACAGCGTTCAATATTTACCACCTGTCAGCGTCCAAATTTTTCCATTTTATCGGCTTGTTCAGAACGATTTTTGCTGTGCTTAAATCGGTAAGAATCGTTCCCGGTTTCCAAGATGTCGCAATGGTGCGTAACACGGTCAAGCAAAGCGGTAGTCATTTTTGCATCACCAAAGACCTGTACCCACTCGCCGAATGACAAATTGGTCGTAATGATGAGCGAGGTTTTTTCATAGAGATGGCTGATCAGATGGAACAGCAATGCACCTCCAGAAGCGGGAAACGGCAAATATCCCAGCTCATCTAAAATGACAGCGTCCATCAGGCAGAGCTGTTTCGCCAGATTGCCGACCTTTCCCTGACTCTTCTCTCGTTCCAACTGGTTGACCAGATCGACCGCATTAAAGAAACGCACCCGCTTGCCATGATGGATTGCCGCGACACCGATGGCAGTGGCCAAATGCGACTTGCCGGTGCCAGTACCACCCACCAGAATTAGGTTGTGCGCTGTTTCCATAAATCCTGCGGTCGCCAATTGCTCAACCACTGTTTGCGATAAGGGAGTCTCTGCCCAGTTAATGCCAGTTAAGTCACGGTGAATCGGGAAGCGTGCTGTTTTGAGTTGATAGCGTAAGCTCTTGAGTTGCCTATCGGTTTGTTCTGCATGGATTAACCGCTCCATCCAGCTTTCAGGTCGATGTGCTTGCCTGGGCTTTTCTGCCTGCAGCTCACTCCATGCCAAAGCCATCCCATAGAGTTGCAGTGTTTTTAAACTGGTAGCGTGGTCAGTGGACATTGGCCGCTCCCAGCAAATAATCATAACGGTGGCAGTTCGCCAGAGGTTCCATCGTCAAAGCAATGGTGTCTGGCAGGTGGATCGCTGCTGCGGGTAAATGCGGCGCAATGAGACGGCGCAATTCATTCATCACGATAGGCGCACTGATGACGCCGCCCTCCAGAGTTAACTCACATGCCACAGTAAGCGCATCAAGTCCTGCTTCACCGGCAAGCATCAGTAATTCTACGAAGGCTCGGTCTCCTTTCGGTTGCTTCAGAATCCGGTCGCGTACTTGCACAACCGCTCTGGGTAATGTCCATTCAACGAATGGTGCGCCATTGCGTAAAGCGCCAGGCTTCTTCTCCAGAACAGGCAGGTAATGCCAGGGATCACAAATCAACTGGTCACGACTGAATTGACGGGCATGGGCGGCAATCACTTCGCCCTGTGCGACGACCCGCACCAGATTTGCTGTCGTGCGAACAGATACCGCCTGCCCGGCAAACCGCGCTGGCACACTGTACTTATTCCGGTCTACTTTCACTAGACAAGTGGACGAGGCACGCATCATTTTTTCTACATAGCCATCAAAGTGCGCGCTGACAGGTCGAAGCAAAGGCTGCGCATCAGCATAACAGTCTGCAATGGTGCGCTGACTTTGTGTCGGGTGCATACGTTGCGCTAATTCCTGGCAGCGGGTTGTGAGCCACGCATTTAAATCCGCAAAGGAAGCAAAGCGGGCCAACGGGGTAAACAGCCATTCCCGTACATTGCCAACTTGATTCTCGACCTGACCTTTCTCCCAACCAGAAGCAGGAGTGCAGGCCACTGGTTCAAACAGATAATGATTGGCCAGCGTTAAAAAGCGCCGGTTAAATTGACGTTCTTTACCGACAAAGACGGTGTCGACGACGGTCTTGAGATTATCGTAAATCAGACGGGCAGGCACACCGCCAAAGAAGGTAAATGCCCAGATGTGCGCATCAAAGACCATTTCCTGCGTTTCTCTGGGATAGGCGGCCACAAACATTTGGCGGCTATAGGCTAACCGGAAATGGGCGACTTTAATCGTTTGCATGATGCCAGCGATTTCCACCTGTTCCTGGCTCCAGTCAAACTGGCAGGCATCGGCTGGCAGAAACACCAACGGAATAAACGCTTCGGTGATTTTTGGACCATGTGCGCTGGATTTCCACTGTTTTACAAATCGTTGAATGCTGTCGTAGGCCCCGCCGTAACCTAGTTCCTGTAGCCCCTCAAATAGCCGTTGCGCTGTTCGGCGCCGTGATCGGGGTAGTTTGGATTCTTCTTCTAACCAGGAGGTTAGCTGGTCTTTATATTCATCGAGGCGGGGTGAAACCGTTAGCAGCCGCTGATATTTAGGCTGTTCGACGGTATTGAGATGTTTGCGTACGGTCGGCCGGGAGAGTCCCATTTCTCTCGCAATGGCAGAAATCGATTGTTTCTGTACTGAATGACGTCTTCTTATTTCGTAAATGATGTCCATATAAATCACTCCAGATACCCCCGGCTAAAACACCGGATGGTGACACACTAGGGTGGAAACTTTTGGACGCTGTTTCCACCCCTAATCTGGTAAGTATTGCACGCTGTTTGACACCTGATACAAAAAATATTCATGAAAAATCACAGAATTTAGAAGACCAGAAAGCTGATTCAGTTGATCGACTTACATGCGCCTTAGAGGTAAGTATTAAAACATTTGGAGATGTTTCAGAAAAACTATATCTGTCTCAAAAACAAATTTATAAAGTATTAAGAAAGAATGTAGGAGAGCAACCGCTTCAAACATTAGCTGTCGCGTTCGCATTAGGCTATTTTGCTAGATATCTATTCAAATTGAAGGAATAGCGGCGACGTGTACTCAAATTTGTGTAATTGAGAGAATCAGAGGGAATACGATTCAGCAAATAGATGAGACGAAGAAGCGTTTCACATAAACGGAGATTATCGATTTTTTGTGGGAAGCCGTATTCAAATTGCTGCGCGCGCTGTAAGACGAATTAGCGAGGAGTTTCTAGCTTTGCCTTTATTTGACTGCTTTGCTGCATTCCTCTCGCCAAAGGATTTGTTTAAAGAATGACGTAATGTCATCGAGCTAGACCAAAGAAATGAGAAATGAAATTTGCGAAACAAAGATAAACCGAATACGCTTTCAGCTTTCATCCCTCCGATCGCTACTATTTTTTTGACGAACGCTTTTAAACACTTTACGACGATCCGATTGTCCTAAAATGTGCAAAGGATCTCCGTTGGGAATGTCACTAATTAACCGATCAAATTCTTTCTTAACCACAACGTAGCACTCGCAAACTGCTTGTTCTAACTTAGGCCGATCAATCACATTAATCTGACCCCTCGCATATTGAATAAGTCCTTTTTTCTGTAATTTACCGGCAGCTTCCGTTACACCTTCTCTTCGGACCCCCAACATATTGGCGATGAGTTCTTGAGTCATGTGCACCGAATTACTTGGCAAACGGTCAATGCTTAATAATAGCCAACGGCAAAGTTGTTGCTCGATTGAATGATGTCGGTTGCAAACTGCAGTTTGTGTCATCTGAGTTATCAGAGCTTGAGTATATCGAAGTAGAAGGCGAAGCACCGGACCGCCTCTGTTGAATTCAATATTCAACAATTTTGCTTTTAGTCGATAGGCTTGCCCGGCACTTTGCACTACAGCGTGGCTGGGGGTGGTGACTCCACCCATAAAAAGAGAAATCCCGAGAATACCCTCATTACCAACAATGGCAATTTCTGCTGATGACCCGCACTCTAAAACGTAAAGTAGAGACACGACCGCTGTAGTGGGAAAATAGACATACTGCATTATGCTTCCGGGGCTATATAAAACTTCACCTAAACCCATATCGACAAGTTCTAAATCTTCAAGTAATCGATTGAACTCCGCGAGGGGCAATGCTGCGAGCAGAAGGTTCTGCTTTGGACCGTTCGAGAATGGCATTTGAGTATTATGGAATGAGTGCACATTTTACAAGAACAGAATATATTTTCTATAGCCTGGCTAAAGCAAGGTTAAGGAATTCGCTTTTCACCAAATAGCTTACATGGTAATCCCCCCATTTTTAATGCGGCCGATAAGTAGAGGCTAAGCGGCAAGTGCTAGCTTTTGTTTCGGGGTAATGCCGCCGATCCCAGTATTGGGACGATCATGATTGTAAGTCCATAACCATTTGGTTGCAAAATTCTGAATCTCTTCAAGTGAATCAAATAGGTGATGAGCCAGCCAATCGTAGCGTACGGTTCGGTTGTATCGTTCAATGTAGGCGTTCTGTTGTGGCTGCCCAGGTTGAATGAACTCAATATGAATACCGCGCTTTTCAGCCCATGCCTGGGTGACGTTGCTTACATACTCTGGCCCATTGTCGCACCTAATCATCTGAGGCTGCCCGCGCCATTCAATGATCTGGTCGAGCGAACGTATGACGCGTTCGGAGGGTAATGAAAAGTCGACGTCTATTCCAAGCCCTTCGCGATTGAAATCATCAATCACGTTAAATAAACGAATACTGCGACCATCACTTAGCTGATCGTGCATGAAGTCCATTGACCAAACTTGGTTAATCTCAGATGGAACCGACAATGGCTGTGGACGCTCTCTTACTAAACGTTTGCGTGGCTTGATCCGAAAATTAAGTTCGAGCGCACGATATATCCGATATACCCTCTTATGGTTCCATCGAAAGCCTTTCACATTGCGTAAATGTAAAAAACACAGCCCAAAGCCCCAGTTACGCTGACTTGTTGTGAGACGAATTAGCCAGTCCGCTATGACATCATTCTCAATGTTAAGCTTAGCTTGGTAACGATAGCAGGTTTCGCTAATGCCGAATGCTAAACAAGCTACTTTGATTGTTGCTCGCCGTTGGTCAACCACCCAGCGCGCCATCTCTCGACGCTGAGATGGCGCTACCACTTTTTTGCGAGTGCCTCAGCCACTATTTCTGCCTTGAGTCGTTCCTCTGCATACATCTTCTTGAGACGTTTATTCTCTTCCTCCAACTCTTTCATACGCGCCATTAATGAGGCATCCATGCCGCCATACTTGGCTCGCCACTTATAGAACGAAGCGGAACTCATGCCATGTTCACGACAAAGTTCTGGGATAGGAGAGCCAGCTTCTGCCTGCTTCAGGATTGCGATAATCTGGCTGTCGGTGTAACGGGATGTCTTCATGTAAAACCTCTAAAAATCATATTTAGAAAATTCTACTTATAAGTCCGATTATTTGCTGGGGGGATTACCACATCGTCAAAAGAAGTTTGTCTGTGCGTTATCGCTCACATAAATTTTTTACCATCATAATACTCAGTTTTATTTTTATTATTTGAGCATTTCGACATCAGAATAAATTTCTAAAAATTACCAATCATTTCACTTACCTATTCTTTCTCCAGTATTGACGAGTGGCATTAGGCATTCAAAATAATATTATCCATTGGAACATCAGATTTCAACCGATCTAATTCTGTCCTTATGACTCCATAGCATTCACAAACAGTTTTTTCTAATCCTAGACGGCTCAAAACTTCTATGGTGCCTCTGCTGTAATGAATAAGTCCGTCTTTTTGTAAATTTCTGGCAGCCATGACGACCCTTTCTCGTCTTATGCCTAACATATTTGCGATGACTTGTTGTGTCATATATAGCAAATCGTTTGTTGATCGATCTAAACTGAGCAACAACCATCGGCATATTTGTTGGTCAACAGAGTGGTATCGGTTACATATCGCAATTTGAGTCATTTGTATGATTAGTGCCTGACTATACCTAAGCAACAAATGTAATACTGGACCAGCACGACTGAATTCAGAAGCTAATATTGTTCCTTTGAGTCGATAGGCAAATCCTGCAATTTGGACTTCTACCGTCCTTGGTGTCGTTTCTTCACCCAAAACTAAGGAAATTCCTATTACTCCCTCTTTCCCAACGGAAGCTATTTCTGCAGCTGTTCCATCCTCTAATATGTACATAAAGGATACAACTGCTGTGGTTGGAAAGTACGCAAATTTAAAACCTTTGTCTGCTTCAATCAGAAAATCTCCTACAGATAAAGAGACCAATTCCAAATGGGCAAAAAGGCGATCAAATTCATCCAAAGGAAATGCAGCTAGAAGATGATTTTGTCTGGGGTTATGCGGGATCTGCATTAAGAATAGTTTCTATTTGCGGTGAACAATTACGCGAAGTGGATATTTTGGCTGAAGGGTCAGAGCCTATCATGTGAGGCAATAATTTTATGAGCGAAAAAACACAGATGGCGTCGCTCTAGCAAATACACCGCTGTCCTTTTGAATAACACAAATTGAGAGATAGTTAATCAAAATTAAAATCTCATATAAATTTGAACTATTTCCTTAAAACTCGCAAAGTTCGCACAGATCAATAGTGTCTATGGATAAATAAATTGATTTGGTAGAGAACTGCCTTTTTTTATTAACTGACGATTGAACCAACGAATTACTTTTGTCAGTCCAACTTGTTTCCGAATCAAAACAGGCTAGCGATTGGCTAGCCTTTATTTCTTATTTAGCTTCGTCAAAAATCAAAAACTATTTATTTGATTTAAGCCTAACTAGACTCTGAATTTATTAATCACATTGACGAAGAGTGACAGGCTTTTTCAGTACTTTTTTGCGCTGTAGCGCAACATCCCATCGCATTTTTTGAGCTCTCCTTCGCGTCGCTCACTTTGTTCTTTTCGTGAGATTCGGCGGCTTTCAAATGGTTTTTTGCTGCCTCTTGATGATCGGTCGCGGCTTGTTTATGTAGGGTGCTAGCTTCTTTAGTGTTAGTCATGATTTTTGATCCTCAATAATAGAAAGTTTTTTGAATTTCATTCTACAAGCCAGAACAAACGTGATCCCAGCAAGTGATCCAACATAGCCCACATTAAATGGTTTATCTGTTCGCTATCCAACATCAAAAGATATTTTTCTGGATACCCATTGCAATAAAATTCAAACAGATTTTTCTTCGCAGATTAATAGAAATTTATAAAAAGTAAGAGCAATCTTTTGAAAAATGAAAAAATTCAAATCTAGAAATATCTCACCTTAGAGAACGTACGAGTACTAATTTAGCGTAGAAGAATAAATTTAATTTAGTGGATAAAAACCCTCGATTTCTAACTTTCCTACGCGCGGCTCTACTCTTAATTTTGATTATTTTCTGTGAAACTAAAGTAGACGAAGGGCAATTAACACCAATAGCGTTTGGGGCTTATTGGATGGAAATATTAGTCTACATAATCAGAAAAATTATTTAGATAGATACAATTATTTGCGATATTCATCCTTAAAAATAGAAGTTGAAAACTTCTTAATCGTTTTATTCACGACGTGTGTTTGGATTTTATTGCCACTTGCAAATGATAGTTGCGAGGACTACTTACTCCAATGCACTTTTAAAAAAACTTTTTACGGTTATCACACTACTTTATTGGATAAAAGTGAGATACCGCACAGATAGGCTAACCCAGACTGACTAAGCTCAATACATACCCATTCTCGGGTATCAACGAGGAGATAGGAATGAAATCTGTATCTAAGAGTTTAAAAGGCGTCGCTTTACTTTTTTTTATATCAACACCGTTCTTATCGTTCGCTGCAGATAAGCCTGTAGCACCGATGCGGTCTGAAACGAAAAGCGCATCGAATGTTGATAATTCCGAAATGAATGTGAGAGATAAATCAAACGTAACTGCAACACCTCAAGATCAATCCAACAGTGCAGGAGACAGGAAATTATTGTCTCTAGTGCGACGCAATATCGTCCATGAGAAGTCCCTTTCAATGTCAGCCCACAACATAAAAATTATGACTTCAGACGGCGTTGTTACATTGCGTGGGCCAGTTAAAAATAAAGAAGAAAAAGTCAAATTAGAAAAAGTAACCCTTGACACTCCGGGTGTCAAATCAATCGATGATCAGCTAGACGTTAAAACTAACTAATTCAATTACTTGTTTGGAGAAAATCATGAAAAATGCAGTTTATTGTATCGCTCAAACTAGAGCACAAGCAGAATCAATTGTCGATCATCTCAAATCGGCAAGATTTAGTAGCGCGGAGATTTCTGTCCTTCTCCCTGATCAAAGCGGTACTCGGGATTTCGCCCATGAACAAAATACGAAAGTACCAGAAGGAACTGCCACTGGAGGTATAGCCGGTTTGGGAACTGGCGCTATCCTAGGCTGGCTCGCTGGCATCGGTACCTTAGCAATACCAGGTGTGGGTCCGTTTATCGCCGCTGGACCAATTATGGCTGCACTAGGTGGTGCCGCAGTTGGCGCTGCCGCCGGCGGTATTATAGGTGCTTTGGTTGGCATGGGAATTCCCGAGTATGAAGCGAAACTATTTGACGGAAAGATTAGAAATGGGAATGTATTGATTTCGGTTCATACTGAAAATCACGAACAAGTTAAAACGGTTAAGGAAATTTTTCAAAACGCTGGCGCCGAAGATATTAAGTCGACCTCTGAAGCTTCAGTTCCTAACTAATAGCTCGACAACTAACGGTTGAATTATTTCATTGTCTAGCTAAGCTTATTCGAAAAATAGTTCTGTCAGTTAACGCATGTGATGAATTTTAGCTGACGGAATTTTTCTAGTGTGCTGTGAAAATCTGATTAAAAATCTCTACGAAATACTAGAGTTTTTTTCTCTTTGACAAATACATAGGCTTTACAAGTGATCGAATAAAAAATCGTAGTGTGTGATTCCGCACATACCATTTCAAATGTATGGTTTATGGTGATAAAAATAATAAATGGATCTACATTTTATTGTTGTTCAGTACTTATTTTATTCAAACCGACTTTTTTTAGAGGTTGCCAACCATGCCAAACATTAAGAAATCTATCCCTAAAGTAGAAACTGACATTAATCGTAAGGTAACCTCTAAATCGACTGGCAATGGCGGGGAGTTACATCAGATCGCGGAAAAAAAACAATCTGACCTCACGACAAATCAAGGCGTAGCCGTTTCTGACAATCAAAATTCGTTGAAGGCAGGAGTTAACGGTCCTGCGCTGTTAGAAGATTTTATTTTGAGAGAAAAGATTACTCACTTCGATCATGAACGGATACCAGAACGAATTGTGCATGCAAGAGGAACTGGAGCTCATGGATTTTTTGAATTAACTCACTCCCTACAGAAGTTTACAACGGCAAAAATTCTTACTGAATTAAATACTCGCACACCTTTGTTTGCGCGATTTTCGACTGTAGCAGGTGGATCCGGTTCTGCAGACACACCAAGGGATGTGCGGGGATTCTCCGTCAAGTTTTATACATCCGAGGGTAATTGGGATTTAGTTGGAAATAACATTCCGGTGTTTTTCATTCAAGATGCGATTAAATTTCCGGATCTGATCCATGCAGTCAAAATGGAACCTGATCGTGGTTTTCCACAAGCCGCTACCGCGCATGACACGTTCTGGGATTTCATTTCGCTTACACCGGAAGCAATGCATATGGTGATGTGGATTATGTCAGATCGGACACTACCGCGATCGTTAAGCATGATGGAAGGGTTTGGGGTTCATTCTTTTCGCTTGATTGATCAGGACGGTAATTCAACTTTTGTGAAATTTCACTGGAGACCTAAATTAGGACTTCAATCTACCATCTGGGACGAAACCGTTAAAATTGCTGGAGCAGACCCCGATTTCCATCGTCGCGACCTATTTAATTCCATCAGTGTGGGTAATTTCCCCGAGTGGGAATTAGCAGTACAACTCTTCACCCAAGAAGAGGCTGACCAGTTCCCATTTGACCATCTTGACGCCACTAAACTGATTCCTGAAGAGCTAGTTCCATTGAAAGTAATAGGACGGATGGTTCTCAATAGATGGCCAAATAATTTCTTCGCTGAGACCGAACAGGTTGCCTTTTGTCCATCTCATGTTGTCCCAGGCATTGATTTCTCAAACGATCCTTTATTGCAAGGGCGTCTTTTTTCTTATCTCGATACGCAGCTATCCAGACTAGGTTCACCTAATTTCCATCAAATTCCTGTGAATGCGCCTAAATGTCCGTTTGGGAATCATCAACGTGATGGCCATATGCAAATGGCGCAACCCACTGGCAGAGTGTCTTATGAACCCAATACGCTATCGACGACGTCGCCGCGTGAGCAGCCTACAACCGGCTTTAAAAGTATGTCTGAACAGCTCAGTGGAACCAAAGGGAGGATTCGACCAGAAAGCTTTGCCGATCACTATAGCCAGGCGCGCCAATTTTATTTGAGTCAAAATAAATACGAACAATCGCATATTATCTCTGCCCTTGTTTTTGAATTATCAAAAGTTGAGCATCCACACATTCGAGAAGCAATGGTCGGTCATCTAAGGCACATCATCGGTGATCTAGCATTGCGTGTAGCAAATGGTTTGGGCATGGAAAATTTACCACCAGCGCCTGATATCGCAGCACCAGTTGTTGATCTTCCTTTAACCCCCGCGGTTGGGCTAATCGACAAAATGAAATCGACGTTATCAGGACGAGTCATCGGGATATTGATTTCTGATGGATCTGATGTAGAGATTTTAAAAACTGTTCAAACGGCAGTTATTAAAGCAGGCGCAACTTACAAGACTATTGCTCCAAAAATTAACGGCATCTATTTATCTGACACGACTGAAGCCAAAATTGATGGACAACTTGCAGGTAATCCATCAGTCATGTTTGATGCGATCGTCACGATCCTATCCAAAGAAGCTGGGAAAAAACTACAAAAAGATATGGCCACGACTTCATTCATCAGAGATGCATATAGCCATCTTAAGGCGATTGCTTTTGATGATGGAAGTAAAATTTTATTAGAAACGGCTGGAATAGAAAAGGATGCCGGAGTAATATCGATCGACAAAATACCAGATTTTTTGTCTGCGGCAAAGACACGCCAATGGAGCCGTGAAAAATCACTTCACCCAGCGATTTAATAGTTTTGATAAGTTGATTTTGCTAGCTATATTTTCTTTAGAAAAATATAAAAAAAGAAGCCAATTGTAAGCGCCTGGCCAACACAGGTTGACCTGGCATTATCTTGATGATGGAAATTATTGAGCGGGTTCCCAGCGATGAGGGAGCAATTCGCCAATGCGACTGAATGGATGTAACGGAAGCCTTTCCAGGACGTCCTTCATGTAAGCGTAGGGATCGTGGCCGTTAAGCCGAGCTGAGTGAATCAAACTCATAATTGCCGCAGCACGTTTGCCGGCGCGCAGACTTCCACTGAACATCCAATTTTTGCGTCCTAATGCGATGGGACGAATCTGGTTCTCAACCCAATTATTATCGATCGGAACCTGGGGATCGTTGAGGTAATGTGTCAACGCCGGCCAGCGATTCAAACTGTATTCGATTGCCTTGAAGGTAGCGCCGCCACTAGGCACCCGCTGGCGCTGGACCAGCAACCACTTATGCAGTGCATCTGCAACTGGCTTGGCCTGCGTTTGACGAATGGTCAGGCGTTGCTCTTCGTTGAGCAAGCTTGCTTCCCGTTCCACGCCATATAGACTGGCAAATAAATCCAGCACTTCACCCGCGATCTGACTGCTGTGATTCGCCCATAGTTCATGAAATCTGCGCCGCGCGTGCGCTATGCATCCTGCCTCCGTGATACCGGATCTGAACAGCACTTTGTAACCTGGAAAATCATCGCAGACGAGGGTGCCCCGCCATCGATCCAGGAATTGTTCGGCATGCTTGCCACCCCGGCTTTCGGCAAAGTCGAAGACCACCGCCTTCATGCTACTTAGTGATGTGCTGCAATAACTCCACAGATAGGCCTTGTGCGTCTTGCCGTTCCCGGGTTTGAGCATTGGAAGCGGCGTCTCATCGGCATGCAGTACCGGGTGGGTCAATAATTCTTCTTTCAGCGCATCCACCAATGGCTGGAGCGCCACGCCGCAGCAGCCTACCCATTCGGTCAGCGTGGAGTCGGGAATGGCCAATCCTGCCCGTTCGAAGATGCCGCTCTGACGATACAGCGGCAAGTGGTCAGCATATTTGGCGACCAACACCTGAGCCAGCAATCCGGAGGTCGGGATACCCTTATCGATGATCTGCGCAGGAACTGGTGCCTGCACCAGTGTTTCGCATTGATGGCATACCCACTTGCCACGCACATGACGTTCCACCGTGAACACGCCAGGTTGGTAATCGAGTTTCTCGGACACGTCCTCACCGATACGTTTCATTTGGCAACCACACCGGCACAGCGTGGAATCCGGTTCGTGATGAATATCGGTGCGCGGCAGTTCTGCCGGTAGCCGGACACGCTTGGGTTGTTGCTTGGTTGGTTCTGCCGCGGGATTGGCCAGCGCCAGTTGCTCAATTTCGGCAGCGACAGCGGCCAAGTCGACGTCGAGAGTTTCAAACAGTTCACGCTGTTGTTCGCCGGTATAGGCTTCGCTGGTCACGGCAAATTTCTGACGTTTGAGAATGGCCAGCTCATGGGTGAGTTTGGCGTTCATTGCCTGCTGATGAATCAGCAGCTGAACCAGCTGTTCCTTAGTGTATTGTTCGATGGTAGCGGCAAAGCTCATGTCTGGAAGTGTGCCAGACCCGAGGTGATTTGATCAAAGACGTTTACAGACGTTTACATCTTTGTGGCCTCGGCACTACAGCACGGATATCGCATGGTCATAGGTTAAATTCTCCCATGGTAGTCCGGTCACCAATGCGCGAAGTTGATCGTGGTTGAGGTCGACACAAACTGTTGTGCCGTTGTTCCAGACAAACCTGCCTTTATTCAGGCGGCGTGTTGCTAGCCAAATACCAAATCCGTCATAGACCAAGACCTTGATGCGTGTCGAGCGTTTGTTGGCAAACAAATAGGCATGATGAGGGCGTGCTGCACCGAACACCTTGACCACCCTGGCCAGAGCAGTGTCCATGCCGACGCGCATATCTATCGGTTCGGTCGCCAGCCAGATCGACTCGATCCGGATCATCGTAACCAGTTCTGCAGCCAACCGGCACATTCAGCAGCAGAGGCACTCGGCCAGCGAACCGTGATGGTTGCTGCGCCTCGCCTGACTTCGATAACAATATCCTGCGTCGCAACGGTTTCGGGTTTCCCCGCCAATTGAAGCGGGATAAATTCCGCTACTGGTCTGACTGCCGACGATCCTGGTTGTTCCATTGCCGTCGCCCGTTCATGGGCTGTCAGCCAAGTTCGCAGCATATTGGCGTTCAAGCGGTAATGCAACGCAATCGCTGCAATCGACACACCAGGCTGCTGACATGCCTTGATTACCTGGGCTTTAAATTCTGCGCTGTGGCGCTATTAAATCTGGTTCATTCATCGTGTACATGTGTCCATTAATTACGTGGACACGATACTCTGTGATTTAACGCAGGGACTCAAGATGGGGTCGCTATGTGCTTACAGCCAATTGTGTTTAATTTTAGTATATCTAAAGAACGTATTTGATGGAATAGAGAGATGCCTAACTCAAGTACATATTTGAATTAAATTAAATGGGTACACTTTACAAAGATAATAAAAACGGAGACTAAAAAATCGTCTCCATTTTTATTTCAAAGCACGGAATTATCTAATTAAGGCTTCAATTGTCCCCGGATTTCTCCATCCTTATTTTCTGCGCTATGAACATTGACATAAAGATTTCCTGCTTTGTAACTTGCATACTGTTCTTCGGTAAGTATTGATCCTGATGGCACTGCCCAACTGCCATCACCAGACTTGACTAAGGTAATAATCGGCGGACCTTTTCTTCCTTCAGCGCCCAAATGTATGTGAGCCATCGTTCCAGCCAACCCGGTAGTCATAACCATACCGCTCACAGTTCTGTCCTTGTTGACGATGATACTCCCCGAGCCCTGCGCAGAAGTTTGCACTGCCGGAGTTTCTTCTGATCCTACCAAATTTACTTTTGTTTCAGTTGCATAAGCGGAACTAACGCTAAGAAATACACTACAGCCTAACAATAATGCACTCAATTTAGTTCGCGAATACTTTTTTGAGAACTGGCTTTTCATTGCGAGCTCCTCGACGTGTCATAGAAATTATGTAAATTTTCAATCCAAGTACTATCGGCCATGTCTGGCCAGTGATCTGAATCAAAGCCAGGAGCATTTTCGAAACGCTCCTTCTGTATGTTCAATACAAACCGCTTATTTTCAGTATCTAGTTTAAGTGCGCTCCATGGAACTGCAAAGAGTTTTGCGCCTATGGTAAATAGGCCACCGTGAGCAAGAACGGCGTAAGCCACTTTACCTGTTCGTACATCAAGCATGATTTCTTTTATTTCCCCTAAATGCTCATCCTCAGCGTTATGAACATTATCGCCAATCAGGGTATTAGCTCCCATTAATTCAGGGCCAGGACCTTTATTATTACCCGATCCATTTATCGCATACATACCCAAGGTATCGCGTGATTCGTAATTCATATTAGTTCTCCTCTCAATTGAATGAGATTGTAGATTGAACTTTCTTCTTATTCATGTCCGTTCGATACCGCACAAAAATAAACAATATGAAATTAATGAAGTTTTCTCTTAGGAAATTATTTCTTGCCCTCTGTAAAAATAGTTTTTAACAAATGTGAGACAGCGCACATACAGCATCGTCGATGATCAATATGCTCAGGCTGGTCTTTGTTGTTACCTCGCTTTTTTTGGAGATATTTATGCCGCTCAAAATTACAGATGCTATCAGCCTTCTAGTCTCAGATCATCAAACGGTAAAGGCTTTATTTGAACAATTTAACGAACTAAGTGACCGATCAAAGGTAAGCAAAAAAAAGGTTGCGGATGCAATTTGTCGTGCTCTACTAATTCATGCACAGATCGAAGAGGAAATATTCTATCCTGCGGTCAAAGAAGTAATAGAAAGTGATGAGTTAATGGATGAAGCGGAGGTAGAGCATGCGAGTGCTAAAGAGTTGATCGAACAAATTCAGGACATGGATCCAGATGATGATTTATATGATGCAAAAGTGAAAGTGCTCTCCGAACAAATCGAACACCATGTTAGGGAAGAAGAGGATGAAATGTTTCCTTCGGTCCGAAAAACGAGATTAGATCTAGTAACCCTCGGTGAAGAAATGAGCGAACGGAAGGAGCAACTTTAAATTTCCAATATGGCTTCACTCAGACTTTACCGTTCAAATGAAAATAAAACTAACGACGAAATACATGCAGAGCACATGCACAATCATTCTAATGGAGCAAATATGCTTGCAGTTGATAACGATCATTCATCCGGTGAAAGAATTTCAGGAGTCTCATGGGCTGCCATCTTGGCAGGTGCGATGGCGGCCGCGGCGCTTTCATTAATATTATTAATGTTAGGTGCTGGTTTGGGTCTGTCTACCATATCGCCTTGGTCTTATAACGCCTCTGTAATGGGTATCTCAGCGATTGCATGGATTACGTTTATGCAGCTTGCGGCATCCGGAGTTGGCGGATATTTAGCAGGTAGGTTGCGAAGTAAATGGAGTAACGTGCACGATAACGAAGTGTATTTTAGAGATACCGCTCACGGGTTTCTTGCATGGGCTGTTGCGTCCTTAGTGACAGTCGGCTTATTCGCAAGTGCGACTCAAAGTATTCTCAGCGATGTGTCAAATGTGGGCGCTAGTACAGTCAACGCAACAGCAACTACGGCGAATAATATGAAGAATACTTCCGTAGATTATTTTTCAGATATGTTGTTGCGTTCAGACGATGGTTCTGTAGATATAAATGTTAGTGCAGGTGCAGAAGTAGGGAAAATTTTATCAATGGACATTCGAAGCGGTACTTTAAGCCCGAACGATCGCGATTACCTATCTAAAATGGTATCCAAACGCACGGGGCTCAATCAAATTGATGCGGAGAAACGTGTTGACATCATTTATACACAATTTAGTAAATCTGTCACAGACGCTAAGAACACCATCAAGGAATCTGCTGACAAGGCACGCAAGGCGGCTGCTAACTCTGCTTTGTGGATGTTTGTAGCGTTGTTGATCGGCGCGTTTGTTGCCAGTCTAGCCGCGACGTTTGGCGGGCGTCAACGAGACAGAGCTCATCTGCTCGACTAAGTATTTTTTTCAGGTGAAAAAAACAGCATCCATTTTTTAATCAATCTTGTAGTTCATTGGAGACAATCATGCGTTCAATTTTACTTTTGCTACTTGGCATTCCTATTCCTATCGTCATTCTGATTGCATTATTTGTTCATTAAGCTATTCAACCTATCAACGCTCAGTCTTGAAAATCTTCGAAAAACGTCTAGAGGAGTGAAGCAAGATGTCAAATCTTTTAAATTTGAACTCTGATCAATTTAAGTACGATCCGAATAATTTATTGAATAAGCTCATCGACCATTTACATCTAAAAAATGATGCTGAACTGTCTAAAATGTTGGAGGTAGCACCTCCTGTAATTAGCAAAATTCGGCATCATAAATTATCTGTCGGTGCTTCGTTAATGATCAGCATGCATGAAATTAGTAACATTAGCATCAAAGATTTACGAATGTTGATGGGAGATAAACGCGACACATTTTTTGCTTCAGATCCATAATTTAGAACGAGTCAAACAATTTCAATTACTTTTTGAGTTCATAATTTTATTTCGTTTTTGCGTTAGACGATAAGAGAAAATTAAAAATACGAATTTACTTAACCAAATTTCAAAAAGAGGTACGAGTATGCACTTAGAAAATTTAAAAGTAACAGGAATGACTTGTGACGATTGCTCCAATAAAGTAGCACAAGCGCTAAAAGCAGTTCCCGGCGTAAATGAGGTAACAGTGTCGTTCCAAGACGGCGAAGCTAACGTGCAGTATGACGAAGTAAAGTGTTCACCAGATCAATTAAAAGAGGCTGTCAAGGTAGCGGGACTCGGGGTGGATCCAGGGAATATTGCTGCGGGCATGACGCCTAAAAATTGTTGATATTTATAATTTTGGTTTTATTTATTTATCAATTTATACCGCGTCATTTGGTATAAAAAATATGATCCCAAAAGCCACTTGTTACACCAAATTGGCTAAGTTTTTTTGAGCGTTGATGATGCAATGCATGTTGACGTTTCCGTTTTAACAGCCACATATGTTCAGTGTGCCAGTGGTGCATCGCATGATGCGTAATTGTATAAATTAAGTAGCCGATTAAAATGCCAAAGGTTGACGCATACGCTTGCCACAGATCAGTTAAGATTAATATTGGTAGAAATACCAATCCAAAAATTAATGTAGCGCTCAGTATGGTAGGAGTACAAATTAAAGCCGTAGGTCGTTGGTGGTGCTCAGCATGCCACGTGCTGAAAGGACGAATACCATGCAGTACAAAACGATGCAACACATACTCGATCAATGTCCAACTTAAAAAGCCCATTATCGCTAATAGTGCCAATTTGACTATATGTTCTCGTGGACTTAAAGCTAGCAAAGATACTGCTAGCACGAACGATGTAAGTCCATAAAAAGCGAAATCAATTTGATAGGTCACTTTAGTTTGTTCAAGACTGAAAATTTGCATTTCGCTCCTTCTAAATAGACCTTTAAAGGCGACTTTACGAGAGTGAATAATCTCTATTGCTGATAGTAAGTAAAACAGTTTGAGGCGTCTGTACGATGTCGAACATAGATTGGAATTGGGTCTTTCATTGATCTAATGAATGTGATGGATTTACCTTCTCAACACCGCCTATTCGTATTATCTATTTTTGCATTTTATTTAGAATGCGACAACGGATAATGTTAGCGATTCCAATCGGGAATCACTTTTGAGCTGCTGCCTAAATCTCGCTTTTAAATTAACGTTGGAGTATCAAACGATAAGATTCGTTATTTGAATTTGATGAGATTTATGTTTGAGTCTTCTACTGAATCTAGATAGTTCAGGGTTAATTATAGATAGCAATCGAGCGGCGATGAAACGAACGTATGCCTTTTATCAAAATTTATCCTATGCTTAAAGGAGACGATAGGGTCTTTGTAAAAACGAGGGGGAGTGACGATGCGGCGGCGAGCTTTACTTCAACTGATTTCTTTGTCAGAGTTCGTTCATTTCAATGCTTTAGCGCAAGACGATAGAACCCTACACATTTCTACTCTGATTTGCGCAGATCCTGCTACGTATGTCGCCGAAAAAATTCTTGAAACCGCTTATCGCAGCTTGGGCTGGAACTTGAAAGTCCACTATTTACCCGGCGAGCGCTCGCTCCGTAGTGCCAATAACGGTGAAATGGATGGTGAGCTATATCGTAAATTTGGCATGGAAAACGACTACCCTAATCTTCTCGTCGTACTGGTACCATTACTTACTTACGAAATTGTTATATTCACTAACGGTATTCGTTTCATAGTAAACGGTTGGGATAGTCTACGTCCCTACACAATAGGTTATGTTCGAGGAATAAAAATTATCGAGCAAAACGCTGTGGGAATGAAACTAGAACCTGCTCCTAAAATACGTCAAGCATTTCAGAAGATGTTATTAGGTAGGTCGGACATTGTGGTGGCAAATCGTGTATCTGGATTGGCAGCCCTGCGTGAAATGAATCAAACTAACGCCACCATATTAATGCCCCCACTTACTACTTTTTCAGTATTTCATTATCTCAACAAAAAGCATAGAACATTGGTGCCCGGTCTGACTACTGTTCTGCAAAAAATGTACAAAGACAAAACGATAGAAAGTATTCAGAATTCAGTTATGTTTAAATTGCAGAAAGGCGATTAGCTAATCACACCCGAATTGTAGAACTCTAACTACGTATCATTTACTGATAACCACCCCTCTCACGTCATAAAGCTCTGTGCGTTAGCGAACAGACAAGACATTTATTTGCCTTTACCCTGTATCAAAAGTAATGATAACTAAGAAGTTGCATCACCGAAGAACGATCTTGAATTTACGAGTACTGCAAACAAATTTTTCAAACACGCTTGTGCGAAGCAAATTAATTTGCTCTGGAATTTTTGGTAGATTGGCATCTGAAATCGAAAATTTAACGTTATTCCAGGACAGAATCGAGTGAAGTAACTTTATAAATTGAGCATAAGGCTTCAAAGACCATCGATTTTTTGCGTTCTTTAATTGATCGAAAAGAGGTAGGAAATGAAACAAGCTGTCAGCGACGAAAATTCCTTCATCAATCGCAATATTTTTGAATTAAAACGAACAGATCGGCGCTGTAATATGGTGAAACCAAGTATCGATGGGTTTCGTCAAAACAAGATCTTGAAAAATCTCGGTGACGAAGATTTGCATGTTCTTGCCCCCCACCTCGAACTCGTCCAACTCTCAGTTCATCAACGTCTTTTTGAATACGGGTGTAATTCAGCTCACGTATATTTTCCTACTACGGCGATCATATCGCTGTTATTTATCTTACTGGATGGATCCTCAACAGAAATTTCCGTGGCGGGCAACGAAGGTATGGTAGGTATTTCCGCACTGATGGGGGAAACCGCATTAGGTAATGCAGTCGTGCAATCTGCGGGCTATGCATATCGCTTAAAAGCGTCTGTCATGAAACAAGAATATCGCCGTGGCGGCGTTTTACAACGGACTATGATGCGCTACATGCAAGTCTTGTTTGCACAAATGGCGCAAAACTGCGTTTGTAGCAGGCACTACTCAATTGAATAACAACTGTGCCGTTTTATCTTAGATAGATTTGATCGTTCGACCTCCGAGGAATTGAAAGTGACGCATGAGGCAATCTCCAATAATTTAGGTGCACGCCGAGAAAGTATTACGGACGCATCCAAAAAATTGCAAAGTGCAGGCCTGCTCCAATGTCGACGCGGTTACATCACAATATTGAATAGAAAAGCGTTGGAGGAGATTGCTGGGGAGTGTTATGAAGTAGCCAGAATAGAATTTGATCGCATGTAGCTTTAGCAAATTACGTGTATTAGTCTCGGTTTGGCCTTACAGTAGGTCCTCGCAAAACGAGAGATTACTCGGTTTGATAGCGGTGTGAGTCTTTATTAAATCAGCGCGAAAGTGACATAGGAGCAATATTATTTCTCAAAACGTCATTAGACACAAGGTTGGGTTACTCAACTTTGATGCCAAACTAGGTAACGTGTACCGAGCCTGCAAAGTAATGGGCTCTTCGAGTGATACGTTTTACCGTTATCAACCTGCCGTTGAGTCAGGTGGCGGTGAAGCTCTGATCGATTCCAATTGGAGAAAGCCAAATCTGCTCAATCTTGTTGCTGACATGCTTGAAGACGCAGTTAAAGCGTTTGCAATTGAGCAGCAAGCATTTCGCGGTGCTAACTATCGCTGGCCTAGATGGCTCTGAAGGGCACATTACGCTAAGTTGGTTCGATCGATCTCACGTAAAGGGTGTTCACCGAATAACGCGGCCTGCGAAGGATTCTTCGCACGATTGAAAACAGAGTTGTTTTATGCGCGGGACTGGCAGAATGTTGCCATTGAGGAATTCATTCTGATCGTTGACGCCTATGTCTACTTGTCTAACGAAAAGCGTATCAAGATGTCCCTCGATTCAATCAATCCCAACGAATACCGAAAGAGCCTACGGATTTCAGCATAAACCAGTCCAAATTTTACGGTACCCCTGATCAATATTATTTGCGAGCCAACAGTAATGGCGTCGTTTCTGCATCTGTCGCGGTTCTTGGGTGTGCTGTAGAGTTATTGTTCGTGGCACGCTAATTAGCGTTATGCAAATGTTTAAGCCCTCTGCATAGGCCGCCATCAAGCTGTATTCAATGCCGTTGTACCATTTTTACGATATGGCCAGCACCATATGATCCGCAATGTAGACAGCCACGCTCGGCTGTACTTTTGTTTTTTCATTGTTGATCGCTACTTCTTCGGATATCCCATTTTTTGTCCGGTCATTCGCAGTGTCGTGTGATGCCGCGCCTGGCGCGAGTGACTCAAAAATAGGGGAGAGATAATTTACGATGCCAGACTGGCCTCCGATCATCAGACAATAGCCACGCTCTAGGCCAAACACACCGCCACTAGTTCCTACATCAACATAATGAATGCCGCGTGAACTCAAGGCAGTGCTGCGTTGAATATCGTCACGGTAATATGAATTGCCGCCATCAATGATAATGTCGCCAATGTCGAGTAATGGTGTCAGACTCGCCAGCTCTTGATCAACCAGTCCAGCGGGCAGCATCAACCAGATCACTCTGGGTTGTTCTAATTGCGATACCAGAGTTGCAATCGAGTCGGCGGCCACCGCACCTTGCCGTTGTAGTTTTTCTACCGTAGCAGACTGTATGTCAAAGACAACGCAGCGGTGATCTTTTTGAATCAACCGCAATGCCATATCGCTACCCATGCGACCCAAGCCAATCATGCCTAACTGCATAGATCTTCTCCAGTGTATTACGCGGTTTTCCAGGAAGAGGAATTAGCTAAGATGGAATACGCTTTTGCCACTTCTTCGGTATCGCCATGAATGAGCAAAACATACTTATCCACTTTGAGCGCAGTCTCATATTTAATAATTTGGTCGTTGGGTACTCCGATGTTCACTAATACGGCTCCCAGAGCAGAGACACCACCGACAACGACAGCGCCCTCAAGCGCTCCCACGAGCGCAGCTGCAATTGGACCTGCCATCGCCATCACACCTAGGCCAGGTAAAAAGAACACCGCAGGAGCCAACAGCAGTCCCCAGATAGCACCCCAGAATGCGCCATTGCCACCCCAAGTTTTTACCCGGTCGCCTAAGGTATAAAACCCCAGAGGATGTTCTTCGGAGTGATAGCCCTTACCGATCAAGGATAGATTTTTCATATCAAAGCCAGCTTTGCTGAGTGTCTGTATGGCTTCCTCTGCTTCAATGTGGCTATTAAAAATATGCACTGGTGAATCTTTGGTTTCCATGGTGTTACTCCGTAACGTAATTAATATTTCGATTTAATATTTCGATGATGGGACAGGCGGACATCGTCAGGCGCAATGCAATGCAGTTCAATGTCCGTTATTTAGCAATACGGCTCACTTTTACAAAATCAATATCGAATCGTTGTATGATGGGGTCGATTTGTTTTAGGTGCAATAAGTGACGGTAGGAGATCGAGCACTGGCGTGGGGGTAGTTCTGTAAGTCAATGATTTTATTAAGGTTTCAGCTCGTCGTTTTTCAGCGTATTGTGTCCTACCAAATTGAAGGAGACAAACGATGCAAAGCTGGTAAACAACGTATCTGGGTCTGAAGGACCTTCCGCGTGAACTTAGTACCTTTGAGTTACAAGCGTTTTTCACTTTTAGTCGTTCAGAACACGAAGTAATCAATCTGCGCCGAAGCGATACCCACAAATTGGGACTTGCTTTGCATATCGGATTTTTACGTCTGAGTGGGCGTACACTCAATGCGATTCGTGTTGTCCCTGCGTCACTCTGGATTCACCTGGGCAAAGAGCTTGGCGTACCACCTCCTGAGGTGGCATCACTTAAAGCCATGTACAGACGTGGCAGGACATTTTTTGATCATCAACAGCTCGCTCAAGAAACGCTAGGCTTTGGTTGGCCTACTGATCACCAGAGGCGTTCCTTTGTGCATGCCTTGCGCGATGAAGCCATCCGATTTAGTGACAAAGATCAACTGCTTAATTTTGCCCGGCGCTGGCTGTATGACCGCCACTTTCTCATTGAGCATGACCGCGCATTGCGCAGTCAGATCGTCGCAGCACTAAATTTGCTTGAAGCGGAAACTGGCGCGACCATTGCGACAACCGTCCCCTGTGCCTTGTTGGATAAGTGGCACGACAGTTTGGCCCAATTTCGTCCAGATGGTCAAATTCAACAAAGCTGGTTATGGGAAGCCCCTGCCAAACATTCGACTGTACAGATTTCCCAAGTGTTTGAACGGCTCAATCTGCTCTACAGTCTCGATATTCACAAGCACTTGGGTGACTTGAGTGATCTCATCGTGCGCAGGTATGCTCGTCAATTGGCCAATCGGCCGCCATCGGTGGGTGCCAGAATTAAAGAACCCAGACGGACCGTAGAAGTGGCGTGTTTTCTGCGCTACTGCTTATTTACCACCACTGATCAGGCTATCTCGATGATTCAACGCCGAGTGACGGATCTGTGGCGTTTGGCAAGAGATGAAGTGCCTGATACCGTCAACTGGGCAGTGCTCTATAAAAAATTAATCGCAGATTTGGCTGGATTGACTGCACAGGGCGACCTCACCAATGACCAGTTGCGCTTGCGCGTGATAGAACTGGTTCAACTCAATGAACAAGCCAAACCACCGAGCCGTGCTTCCTTGGTACGCGAGCGTCTATTTGATGGAATTCGACCAGTACGCTCTTTGTTGGCCGAAATTGGTAAGTTGCCCTGGCAAGCTGACGAGGGAAATCCGGTTCTCGCTGCTCTCAACGCGCTTCTCAAATTGTATGCTGACAAAGTGCGGGAGCTGCCAGCGGAGATGAACGTACCTCATCTTGGGCGGGTCTGGTTATCGGCGATTACAGGTGAAGACAGAGACAAGGCGATGCGCGCATTAGAGGTCGCCACCTTATTTTCGTTGCGTCGTTGTATCCGTAATGGCTCGGTATGGGTGAATCACAGTCTTCTTTTTCGTGGACGGGCGCGCCTATTTTTTACACCAGAACGCTGGGCAGCGGAGTCTAAACGACACTATACTCGGTTAAATTTGCCGCCCAAGGCAAGCACGTTTTTAGCCCCGCTACTTGTCCGAGTACGTGCTGGCGTGGCGGCTGTGGCACAAGCCGCCAGAGAGGGCAAACTACGTGTTGATGATGAGCTGCATCTCACGGCAATGCCTGCCGAAGATGAGGATCCTAAAGTCATTGAGCTACGTAGTCAGCTCGACAAGCGGCTGGGCGAGGTACAGTTACCTGAGGTTATTTTACAAGTGGATGCCCAGGTTCGGTTCAGCTGGATCATGTTGGGACGCGAACCACGTTCGACTGAAGAACTGCTGATGGTCTACGCCGGCATCTTGGCACACGGTACCAGCCTAACATCGGCCGAATGCGCGCGAATGATACCGCAGTTGTCGGCCGTCAGCATTCGTCAAGCAATGCGCTGGGCAGGCGACGAACGCAGGTTGAGTCAGGCCTGTAGCGCAGTGCTGGAATTCATGCAACGTCAACCGATTGCCGCAACTTGGGGACGATCAGACCTGGCATCTTCGGACATGATGAGTATGGAGACGACCAAACGCGTTTGGCAAGCCAGACTTGATCCCCGGCGCAACACGCCTTCCATTGGAATTTATTCTCATGTGCGCGACCGATGGGGTATTTCGTATGCCCAACCTTTTGTGTTAAATGAGCGTCAGGCTGGGGTTGCGATTGAGGGGGTCTTACGTCAGGAGCGAATGGAAACCAGTCAGTTGGCAGTGGATACCCACGGCTACACTGATTTTGCAATGATGCTGGCGCGCTTGGTCGGCTTTGATCTTTGCCCTCGTTTGAAAGAATTAAAACAACGCCATTTATTTTTGCCGCGTGGCATGGATATTCCAGCTGAAATTGCTGCGGTATGCGATGCGTCCATCGACATCGATTTAATTGAAAAACATTGGGATACTTTGGTGCATTTGGCGGCATCGGTGATGAATGGGAATGCCAGTGCAGTGGCGGCATTGGCGCGATTTGGTTCTGCTGCCCGTGGTGAACCAGTCTATGAAGCGGGTGTTCAACTCGGACGATTACTGCGCACCGCTTTCCTGGCCGACTACTTTGTGAATACTCCCTTCAGGCAAGAACTGCGTCGGGTACTTAACCGTGGTGAGGCAGTCAACGCTTTGAAGCGTGCCATCTATACAGGACGCATCAGCCCGGCACAGGCCAAGCGAGCAGATGAAATGCAGGCGGTGGCCGACGGTTTGAGTTTGTTAGCCAACACCGTAATGGCATGGAATACGATGCAGATGCAGGGAGTAGTGAATCGCTGGGCAAATCGACGGCAAATCATTGAGGCAGACATTATGGCCAAGATCGCTCCGACGCGCCTAAGCGGTATCAATTTACGGGGAGTTTTTAGGTTTCCAGTGGAGCGTTACGCTGCAGATTTGATGCCTTCACTGGTACCGACGATAAATGCAGTGAATAGCTAAAACCGGCGACAGTTTGACGCCACATAACCGATGAAAAACAACGAGCTGAAACCTTAATGAAATCATTGACTTACAGAACTACCCCCACGCCAGTGCTCGATCTCCTACCGTCACTTATTGCACCTAAAACAAATCGACCCCGACAAGTGCAATTTGATCCGTATTGCCGCAAGCCGGAATTACTTGAGGCCGTGCTGCACTACCAGCAGAAAGACGGTGCCATCGACAAGCATGCACCGGTCACGTTTCTCTCCAGTGAAGAGCGCGCGGCGGTAAACGGACAGAACGGAAAGTTTCGTATTTCGCTTTACAAGGTGCTTCTCTATATTGCGATCGCCGATGCGATTAAGTCTGGCGCCTTGAACCTGCTCCACTCAGAAAAATACCGCTCGCTGGATGACTACCTGATCCCGAAATCAGATTGGGACGCAAACCGTGATGCGTATTTGCGGCGCGCGCAACTGGAGCAATTTATCGATTGTCGCGCCACGCTTCAAACGCTCAATGAAGCACTCGATGCGCAATACGCGGAAACCAATGCGCATTTTGCTGCTGGCGAAAATCCACTGCTTGCCCTTCGCACTGACGGTAGTTTTCATGTCAGCACACCAAAATTGGATGATGTCGAAACACTGCCGCTCTCCACCTTTTTCCCGGAGCGAAAGTACATTTCTCTTCTCGAAGTCTTGGCTACGGTGGATCAAGCGACGGGCTTTCTCGATGAACTCAATCACTGGCAACCAAAATACCAGCCAGCGAAACCACCCAAGAAAGTTTTCTTCGCCGGCATCATCGGTTACGGTTGCGACATCGGGCACAGGAAGCTCGCACAGATATCGAAAAAGATCAACGAAAACGAGCTCGACACTGCGGTCAACTGGTATTTTTCGTTGGCGAATATTCATAGCGCTAACGATCGCATCTTGCAGTTTGTCGACCGGATGGAATTGCCCAACCTCTACCGACAGCATCCCGACATGCTGCATACCTCCAGTGATGGGCAGAAATTTGAAGTCGCGGTGGATTCGTTAAATTCCAATTACTCGTTCAAATATCTGGGCAAAGACAAAGGCGTTAGCGTAATCAGTTTTATCGACACGCGCCATTTGTTGTGGCATTCCACTGTGATTACGTCCGCCGAGCGCGAAGCGGCCTACGTGATCGACGGCTTGATGCACAACGACGTGATCAGGAGCGACATCCATTCAACCGACACGCATGGTTATTCCGAAGTCATCTTTGCCTCCATGTATTTGTTGAACTTCGTGTTTGCGCCACGCATCAAGGGCATTGGACGGCAACAGTTATACGCGTTCAAAAATCGTAAATTCTACGAAGAGCAGGGACAAGCCGCGCTCCTGCCGCACCGCGCGATCCGCGATGAGTTGATCGAACCGCAGTGGGATGAAGTTTTGCGTTTCATCGCGACCATCCGGTTGAAAGTGGCGACGGCGTCACAACTTTTTAAACGCTTGAACTCGTATTCCAAACAACATCCGTTGTACCGGGCGTTGAAGGAATTTGGAAAATTACCGAAGTCGCATTTTATCTTGAAATACGTTGACGACCCGGTGCTTAGACAGTCCATTGAGAAGCAACTCAACAAGGTCGAAGGCTCGCATAAATTTGCCAAGGCCATCTCCTTCGGCCACAATCATGAGTTCATTCAAAGCGAGAAAGAAGATCAGGAAATCGCGGAGGGCTGCCGACGGCTCATTAAGAATGCGATCATCTGTTGGAACTATCTTTTTCTGACACGCGCGCTGGAGGAAGAGTCCGATGAGAAGCGCAAAGCTGAATTGATTGAAGCGATCCGCAACGGATCAGTGGTCACATGGCGGCATTTCAACTTGCATGGGGAATTCGACTTCTCGGACGACAGAATGGTTGATTCGATAGGATTGACCGGATCTAAAAATAGGCCGCCACGGCGTTGGTGCACTTCAAACTCGAAAAGCGGTGATGTTACGATGCGGCCTCAATTTTACTGATCGCCCCGATGCCCAACAAACACAACGACGATCGCCGTCATCATATACCTAAGATGTCGTTCAAGGTTCAGAATTGGCCGGAATATGAAGCAGGATTACGGCGGCGCGGTAGCCTGACGTTGTGGATTGAAGACGCAGCATTAGATCAGTGGCAAAGCGTAGGGCCAAATGGTCAGGCTCGCTATCGGGATAGCGCCATTGAGACGAGTCTGATGCTGCGCTCCGCCTTCAAAATGGCCCTGCGACAAACCGAAGGGTTAATGGCTTCCGTGCTGACACTGATGAACCTGACAATCACGGCACCGGATCACACCACGGTCAGCAGACGGGCGGTCGGACTGACGGTAACGAAGTCACCATCCGCACCAAAGGGGCCACTCCATGTGCTCATCGACAGCACAGGTTTGCAGGTCTTTGGGGCAGGACAATGGCTGGAAGAAAAACATGGCGCGAAGTCGCGCCGTAGCTGGCGCAAACTACATCTGGCCGTCGATGTCGATGCAGGCATGATTGTCGCGCAGATCCTCACCGATCAGCATACGGATGACCCATCTCAAGTGGGGCCACTACTGGATCAGGTCGACGAACAAATCGACAAAGTCACTGCCGATGGTGCCTATGATGGCGCGCCCACTTATCAAACGATCGCGCAATATGGTGACGATATTGCGGTGGTTATCCCACCCCGTAAAACCGCCGTTCCTGGTACTCAATCGCGTTCGCCAAGTCAGCGTAATCGCCATCTTGACATGATCAATACAGAGGGTCGGTTGGCTTGGCAAGAAGCCACTGGTTATGGACAGCGTGCTTTGGTCGAAACGACCATGGGACGCTATAAATCGATCATCGGTCCTCGACTGCGTGCGCGCAGATTCGAAGCGCAAAAAACCGAGGCCGCCGTCGGTGTTGCTGTGTCAAATCGCATGCTCGCTGCTGGACGCCCAAACTCCGTCCGTAGTCAGAAAGTTCCTGCATAAATGATCGGGGTTGGGGTACTTTTTACTTCAACTTTTAAGTGCACCAACGCCTTAAATACCGCCATCGCCTCTTCAAAGCGTACTGCATGTTTGCGTAGATTGGATGCTGCCTTGCTGTCATCCCAATCAAATTCATAAGTCGTCTTTTGCATCATCAGCGTGTCGCCTGGGCTAGTACGGTATCTAGCATTTGCGAGACAAAGCGCTGTTGCGCTTTTGGCAGTTGCGCAATGGCTTCAATTTGCTGCTGCCATTTCGGTGCCGGGCCGCGCTTGCCGCTGCCTGGTGTGGCTTCATTGCGGTTAAGCAAGCCGTCCACGGGTATTTTAAAGATGGTGGCCAGTGTCGGCAGCATCGATGCCGGTATGCGCAAACGAGCCCCTTCGTAATGGGCGAGTGTTTGTTGTGCAACACCCAATAATGTCGCTAATTCCTGCTGTGTTAGGTCGCGTTCCTTGCGCAATTGCGCGACACGCTTACCCAGTGCCACAAAAAATTCTTTATCACCCAAAGCCATACATTCGACCCAATCAAGCTGTTTAGGCTTCATAGCATACCCCCTGTTTTTTAAAATAGAGTTGACATTACTCCATATTAGAGTAATTATCAATGTTGGTTATTTTTATTTTTACCCCCTTGACAGGTTTTTAGCACAAAGGCGATTTATGGCACGCATTCCAGAAACAGAGATAGAGCGGCTAAAAAATGAGGTCTCGGTAGAACGTCTGGTCGAGTCCGCAGGCATCACGCTCAAGAAGTCCGGCAAAGACAAGATCGGCCTATGCCCGTTCCATGACGATGCCACTGCCTCGCTGGTGGTCACGCCTGCCAAGAACCTGTGGCACTGCTTTGGCTGCGGTGCCGCTGGCGACCCGATTGCCTGGGTCATGCAACTGCGCGGTATCAGTTTTAGGCATGCGGTGGAACTGCTGCATGATGATCCTGCTTTAGCTGCTCAGCTTGGGAATGCATCCTCGGCAAAATCCACCAACAGCCGCAGCAGCGTGCGTAGCTTGCCCGCACCGGTCGCCTTCGATGCCGACGACTGCGCACTGCTGAATCAAACCGTGGGCTACTACCATGAGACCTTAAAGCAGTCACCCGAAGCGCTGGCCTACCTGCAAGCACGCGGCTTAAGCCATCCCGATTTGATTGCGTATTTCCAGCTCGGCTACGCCAACCGCAGCCTGGGCTTACGCCTGCCCGCCAAGACCCGCGTCGCCGGTGCCGAGATCCGCACCCGGCTAGAAAACTTGGGCATCTACCGTGAAAGCGGCCACGAACATTTCAACGGTTCGCTCGTGGTGCCGATCCTCGATGTAGCGGGCAAGGTCACAGAAATGTACGGTCGCAAGATCCGCGACGACCTGCGCAAAGGCACGCCCGCGCATTTATATTTGCCCGGGGCGCATCGCGGCGTATTCAATGTTCAAGCACTGGTAGCAAGTAAAGAAATCATCCTGTGCGAAGCCCTGATCGACGCCATGACTTTCTGGTGTGCCGGTTACCGCAACGTCACCGCCAGCTACGGCACCGAAGGTTTTACGGATGAGCATCTGGCCGCGTTTAAAGAAAATAATATCGAACGCATCTTGATTGCCTACGACCGTGATGAAGCGGGTGAGCGTGCCAGTGCCAAGCTGGCCGAACGCTTAATGGCAGAAGGCATCGCCTGCTACCGCATCCACTTCCCCAAAGGCATGGACGCCAATGACTACGCTTTAAAAGTGCAGCCAGCGGCTAAAAGTTTAGGTGTCTTAATCCGTCAGGCGGCGTGGCTCGGTAATGGTGTTGCACCGGAGCGTAAGACATCGCCAGTGCTGGACGTGGCGACGGAATCGATCATTGCGCCAACGGACAGCGCAGCACCTGCACCGCTTATTTCTTTCGCTGCTGAACCAGTGCTTACGCCGCCAGCCACAGCCTTGCCCGCAGCGGCCTTGCCACCAGCCCCCAGTGCCAATCTGGAAGCCGACGTACGCGACAATGAAATCATCCTCGCCTTTGCAGAGCGGCGTTACCGCGTGCGCGGCCTGGCCAAGAATCTGGCGTATGACCTGCTTAAAATTAATCTCTTAGCCTCCATCGGCGACGCCTTCCACGTCGACACCTTAGACCTGTACAACGCTAGAGCCCGGCACAGCTACATCACGCAAGCGGCGATAGAATTACGCGTGCCGGAGAGCACCCTCAAGACTGACCTCGGGCGTGTACTGCTCGCCCTAGAAAACCTGCAAGAGCAGCAGATACAGGCCGCCTTAACGCCCAAAGTACCAGAGGCAGTGACGATGGATGCCGCCGAACGGGAAGCTGCCTTAGCTTTATTGCGCGCCCCGGATTTAGTGGCGCGCCTGTTAGCGGACTATGCCACCTGCGGTTTAATCGGCGAAGAAACCAACAAGCTAGTCGGTTATTTAGCCTGCATCTCGCGCAAGCTAGAGCGTCCGCTGGGCGTGGTGATTCAATCGTCTTCCGCCGCAGGCAAGACCAGCCTGATGGATACGGTCTTAGCCTTCGTCCCCAAGGAAGACAAAATCAAATACAGCGCCATGACCGGGCAGAGTTTGTTTTACATGGGCGAGACCAATCTCAAGCACAAGGTCTTGGCCATCGTCGAGGAAGAGGGCGCCAGCCGTGCCAGCTACGCCTTAAAGCTGTTGCAGTCGGAAGGCGAACTCACCATGGCCAGTACCGGCAAAGACCCGGTGACAGGTAACCTGGTGACGCAACCGTACCGGGTAGAAGGCCCGGTCGCCTTGCTGCTCACTACCACGGCACGTGATCTTGATGAAGAACTGCTCAACCGCTGTTTAGTCCTGGCGGTCGATGAAAGCCGCGACCAGACCCGCGCCATTCACCAGATCCAGCGACAAAAGCGCACGCTGGACGGTATGCTCGCCAAAAGGGAGAAAGAAGAGCTGATCACTTTGCAGCAAAACGCCCAGCGCCTACTCATGCCGCTAGAAGTCCTCAATCCCTACGCGCAATTCTTAAGCTTCCCAGACCAGAGCACACGCCTACGGCGTGATCATGAAAAGTACCTCACCTTAATCGACACCATCGCCTTCCTGCACCAACACCAGCGCGAGATCAAGACATCGACACGCAACGACCGGGAAGTGCGTTACATCGACGTCGCCATCAGTGACATTGCGCTGGCCAACCAGATCGCGCATGAAGTGCTGGGCAGAAGCCTGGATGAATTGCCGCCGCAGACCAGGCGTTTACTTAAATTGATCCACCAGTACGTCAGCGCCGAATGTGAAAATAAAAGTCTGGCGCGTGCCGATCTGCGCTTCTCGCGCAAGGCAGCGCGGGACGCCACCGGCCTGTCGGATACGCAATTGCGCCTGCACCTAGAGCGTCTGGTGCAGATGGAATATCTACTGGTACATCGCGGCCAGCGGGGGCAAAGCTTCGAGTATGAATTGCTGTATGACGGCGCGGGCAGTGATGCGCAAGCCTTTGTGCCGGGCTTGATCGACCTGGCCAGTTTGGAGTTGGCGATTAGTGCAAACACAGCAGCAAGCACTGCACCTACGATGAATAGTTCGCGGGGTAAAACAAGCGAGTTCGCGCCCCCATCGCGGGGCCAACGCGCCCCGGATGCGGGCAGTTCGCGCAGTGCAAAATCGGCACAAGAGCCAACAGCCATGCGGGTGAGCGAAGAAGTGATCGATGCTGAAGAAAAAATACACGCCCTACAGCCTAACGGCAAAGTCTTGTCGTACCAGCAGCCCGCACCATTTCCCTTAGCTGCCAGTGCAGCCTTAGCAGGCTAAGGCGATGGCACAAAAGGGCGAACGCGGCATCCGCCAGAAACAGCGCGCACTACGCAAAAAACCAAGCTCGCCAGCACGTCCCCACGTACCCGATCCGGCTAGCGCCAATCACTTGCGCGCTTACCAAAACGCCTTCCTCGAATGGACGCTGGTCACCGGCCTGTCAGAGCAAACCGCCAAAATTCGCAAGCAAGCCTTGGATGGTTTTATCCTCTGGTGTGATGAGCGCAGCCTGCAGCAGCCGCAAGACATCACCCGGCCTATCCTGCAACGCTACCAAAGCCATCTGTACCACTACCGCAAGAGCAACGGCCAGCCCTTATCCTTCAACACCCAGGCCACCCGTCTGCATCCGCTGGTCGCCTTCTTCAAATGGTTAGCCAGGGACAATCACATTCTGCACAATCCGGCGTCTGACCTGGTGCTACCCAAGCCGCCGCGCCAGTTGCCCAAACACCTCATGAGCGTGGCCGAGATTGAAACCATCCTCAACCAGGCCGACATCGCAACGCCTTCCGGCATCCGCAACCGGGCGATACTCGAAACCCTGTACAGCAGCGGCGTACGCCGTGCTGAACTCATGCATTTAAGTCTGTATGACATCGACACCGAGCGCGGCACGCTGATGGTAAGACTAGGCAAAGGACGCAAAGACCGCCTCATTCCAATAGGTGCACGCGCCTGTGCCTGGGTCACGCGTTACGTACAGGAAGTGCGGCCACAATTCGCGCCAGCCCAAGAGCAACAGCACCTGTTCATCACCGACTACGGCGAAGCCTTTGAAAAGAACCGCCTCTCCGACATGGTCAAGCTGCACATGAAATACGCCGGATTTGCCAGCGGCGGCTGTCACGCCTTCCGGCACGCGATGGCGACCCACATGCTGGAGAACGGTGCCGACATCCGCTACATCCAGGCCATCCTCGGGCATGCCGAACTCTCGACGACGCAGATTTATACGCACGTCGCGATTGGCAAATTGAAAGCCGTGCATGCCTTGACCCATCCGGCGCGATTGCAGCGGGCACCAAGCGATCAAGGCAAGGTGGCCGAGGATCAGATGGACGACGATGCGCAAACGCTGCTGGAGGCGATCGGGGTGGACGATGAGGAAGCGGAAGATTAGACGAGTAAGAAGCCGTTAATCCGCCTGTCACAGTCCTTGCCAGCCGTGCCAACGAATAGCCACGGGCGCACGTGCAAGCACTGCGCCAGGCTAGCGCTAATCCATCTGCAAACGGTGCAGCTCCGGCACACAAACAACCTGGTCAGTGAAGACGAAGGCGCGCTCATGCCTCGCTTGCACCCGCGCTGCGCCGGCAGTCAGTGAAGTGCTACGCAAGGTCAAAGGCACAGCCATTCCGGGGTAAATGCCTGTGGCATTCAACATAACGCGGCATTACGCAAAATCGCCCCAGTCGTTACGCTGCGCTTCACTTGGTGTGACGACTTCGCGTAATGAGGCGTTATTTCTTACGCCCCTGCATGTCTGCCAAGCTATAGGTGTGCGCTTCGATGCGCAAGGAATTAGTCAGGGTTATTGGTGCGTGCTCATTCTTCGCTTGCTGCTGTGCTTCGCCAGTAGTCAGGTGGCACGCAAGAGCAAACGCACAGCCACGACAAAAAAACCATCGTCGCCGTGCTCACATCTCAGCTAGTGTGCTCGCGTTCCGCCAGCACAATGCAACGACAGCTTAAAGACTGGCCAGGGTTACGGTGCGCGTTCGTCCCTCACTTGCCGCCGCGCTTCGCCGGTAGTTGGTGGGGTAAAACGGCACGCTCAAAAGCCACGTCAACACCAACCCCGGCCAGCAGCGAAAGAAAAAATCTCTTGCTATCGTGCGTGCGCGCAAGCCAAAATACGCGTCTGGGAAAAATTTGCTGTCAAACAGGGGAAACCGTCTTCGTACATTGCGCGCAAAGCCTTGCTGCATATAGGGAAAGTAGCTGTGTCTACGACGAAACTGCGTCAGGGCAAACCTATTACAACTACTT